>DASZUP010000369.1:0-4863 GCA_035547635.1 Pirellulales bacterium | reverse complement strand
GCCCCGATGGTCAGCATTTCTCGGCGGGTCAGGCCGTCACAGAGCCGTTTCTTGCGTCCGTAGAGGGAGAGCATGGCAACTTTCAGCGGTGGGAATTACGGGCGGGCAGATGCATCGTGCACCGCCAATATATCGGCAATGCGTGATATGTGCCAACATCGCTCGCCCTTGGTAGCGGAATCGGTGACGATTCCGGGCGGCCTTTACCGCCGCCCCGCTACTTCTGCAGGATCAATTTGCCGCTACGGGTCAGACGCAGGCGGTAAGTCTCGTTGCCGTGGGCAATGAGCACTTCGACCTGGCCTTGAAGCAGTTCGTCAGAGCGAAGCGTGCGCGGATCGCAAACGGGCGTTTCAGATCCCTCGGCTGGAGGAGAGGGCGGATTCATGGCGGGATCGTTGTTTGTCACGGCGAAAGTGGGAAAAAGTGCGTGATTGCCGTTACCAGTTCGCCGGAGGATACACTTATTGAGACTTTGTGTCAACAATTTCATCTCATATCGCTTGACCCGTGCGATAACTGGAATAAAATCGCTCCTATTGCTGAAACGAAGTCTCAGTTGAGACGCGAGCCCGCCAGCCTGCCGCAAGGCCCCGCCAGCCACGCTCGTCGATATGCCTTGGGGTGTGCATCTTTCCGGGAGAGATCGCTATGGGTCGGCGAACTGCATTCACGTTGGTTGAGTTGCTGGTGGTGATCGCCATCATCGGCCTCTTGGTCGCCCTGTTATTGCCCGCCGTTCAGGCGGCGCGAGAGGCGGCAAGGCGTACGCAATGCTGCAATAACCTCAAGCAGATGGGCTTGGGTCTTCTGAACTACCACGACATTATGCGTAGTTTTCCGCCGGGCTATTGCGCCTCGGTCGCGTACGTCGACGGCGAGAATGACACACGGGCCGGCTGGGGCTGGGCCGCCTTCATCTTGAGCTACCTCGAGCAGGATGGGCTGAGAACGAGAATCAATTTCAACTTGCCTATTGAGGCGCCGCAGAACGCCCAGGCCGTCCAGACGGCGATTTCCGTCTTCTCTTGCCCATCGGACAGCCTGCCGGCGACCTTTACGGTGCCCAGCGCCTCAGGCGCCGCGCTGGCGGTAGCCGCACCTTCGAGCTATGCCGCCTGTATGGGAGGCGATGACTCGGGCGGTTCCGACAAGACCGGCAGCGGCATCTTTTTCCGCAACAGCGGAACGCGGCTGCGCGATGTGACCGACGGCACGACCGTGACCATCCTGGTCGGCGAGCGCGCTTGGACCAACGCGCAAGGCATTTGGGCCGGCGCCATCAGCGGCGGCGTCTGCGCGCGGGGCGCCAGCAACCCCAACCCGCTGGGCGGCGATACGACCGAATCAGCGCCGACGCTGGTGATGGCGCACAGTCACCTCAATAACCCGACCAGCGACCCCGATTCGGGCTTGGATGACTTTTCCAGCCGGCACATCGACGGCTCGTACTTCCTGTTTGCCGACGGTTCCGCACGCTTCTTTCCCAGCGTCTCAGGCGACAACCCTGACGACTCCTACACGCAAGACAGCTTGATCTTCCAGGCCCTCGGCACCCGCTCCGGCCATGAAGTCATCCCCGGCGACTGGGCGAAGTAGGCCTCCCAGCGCGAATCGCGCACGGCCGACAATGCGAAACGCAACCGAGACAACTGCAGAAAGGCCGCACCGAAAGCTCTCCCTGCGAGCTCGTGTGCTTTCCTGCAAATCCCGTTTCCCGCCCTCCGCCGCGGGAAACGGTCGACAACGATCCCCAGGAACCTGTCCCAATCCAGAACGTTGGGTTGAGCGGCGTGATTACTCCGCCGCCTTCTCTTCGGCTTTCTGCAGCCACTCCCAACCGACCGGTTGCGTCCAGGCCTGCTGACGCTGGTCCTTAAAGGACGGATCGCGCGGGGGCAGCGTGGAGGTCACGGTGGCTCGCACGTAAAGCTCCTGGCCTGTGAGCTTGTAGCGCGGATTCAGCCCTTCGACCGTTTTGAGAACCTGCCCGATCTGATCCGAATAACGGCGACTTGCGCGAATCGGCTTGCCGCTCTTATCGAGCGGGGTTTTGCCGTCGGCGTCCACAACCGCCTTGCCGGTCGTATCTACGTTGCGCAGCGTGCCGATGAACTGCGTGACGTAGCGGGCTTCGCCCTCGGGTTCGATGGCCAACTCCAAAAGTCGTTCTTCGCGGTCGTAGCGGACCTCTTGTAGCGACACGCCGCTCGAAGCATAGCAGTCGCCGGCCTTGATTGCCTTCACGATGTATTCAGGAGTGAGATGCGTGGATCGCACCATCACCCAACCGCGGCCGGGATGGGCGCCGCCCGGTTTGCCGTGATAGTTGTGGCTATCATCCGTGGCGATGCCGAACAGCGGTTCGGCGTGCAGATCGACCAGCCGAATGGTGTTGGCGATGTCCCACAACCGTTCGACGCCCGGCCGGTGCTCGTCGCCCAAATGGCCGACGATCGGATGGCCGTTGTAGACTTCGAAATGCCGCTCCAGCACCACGTGAGCCAGGTCTTCGGCCGTGACCGCCCAGCCGAAATTCGGATGGTTCAGGTGGGCCAGGATCTCGCGGCCGGCGCGCTTGGCCTGCTCTTCGACGCTGCGGAGGTTGTTGGCGATCGCCTCGCGGACGGTCTGGCCGCCGACGGGCAAGGCAACCTCTTGGATGTTCGAAGCATTGATATGGACCGGCACGCCTTCGGCATGATCGCTGATTTCGTCCGCCGGAATCATCAGGAACTTGCCCCGCTGTTCCACCAGCGCCCGGAACTCGTCAAGCGGCTTGAGGCGGATTTCCATCGCGGCATCGGCGCCGCGGGTTTGGACCCAATCAGGTCCGAAGCGGGCCAGGTAATTGTCTACCACCGCCGGGCCGCCCCGCTTGACGATGGCGCTCTTGTTCATCCACCGCATGCCTTGGGCCAGCACGTTGTGGTCGGAGAGAGCCAGGAAATGGTAGTCGTGCGTGCGATACCACTCGGCGACCATCTCGGGGAAGTCGTCGCCGTCGCTCCAGAACGTGTGCGTGTGGAGGTTGCCTTTCCACCAGCGCGGCGTCGGTCTGGCGGGAATGATCTCATCCGCGGACGCCAGGCGGACGGGCGGCAGCAAGGCCGCCGAAAAGATTAAAAAGACGTAAGCAGCGGCGGCGCGAGAAAAGTCGCGTTTCATCGGAATCTGGCTCCAGAGGATTGAACTTCAAGGGGGCGTTCCCAGGTTCCCTCATGAGTTCGCCGTCGCGCGTGCAACCATGCACGCCCCAAGGTCGCTAATCGCGTCAAGAGCCGACGCAACGAGTAGTTCTCGTCCCGTATCCTGTCCGGAATCAACGTCGGCAACCATCTTAGCCGGGCCGCCGTTTCGAAGCCAACGGTTCGCTCGCGCCGGACGGCGGGAACTGCCACTGACGCGCCTCGTTGAGAGGCGCTCGAACGTCCCCCGTTTGGCAACAGGGTGTAACTCCAGGTCCCCGGCTGCGCACTGTTAAAGTGAATGCCGGCGAGCCTTTGGTTCGACGGGGGCGTGGCGGAAGGGAAAGTGCAAGTCTCAAGCAGCATGAATCGGGAGACGAGGCAGACGCGGCAAGGTGCAGGGGCTGCAGTGCGTCTTTCTTTGCAAGTCGGCGGGCGGTCCGTTCTCGCCGCGGTTTTGCCCGGTTTCTTGCGCCTTGTTGTTCGCAAGCCAAGCTGCGCGATTAGCGGGAGGGGCGGCAACAGGGACCGAATTTTCACCGGACACGCGACCGCAAAGTAGTCATTCAGGGTGGGCGGCAGGAGGAAACACAGGGGCGACAGTACGTCTCGTTCTCGGGAGCGAGGGCAAGGCGGGAGCTGACAGGCGGGCCGAGAACTGGCGTGTCCCGTCGGCCCCGGCAAGGCGGATGTCGATGCCGCGGTGCATCGCAAGCAGGGGGTCGAAGCAGGAAGCGAGTCGATCGCTTTCCACAAGGGAGTCTCAGGAGTAAGTGATGAAAGCAATGGATCCAATCAAGATGGCGCTGGCCATGTCTGCGATTCTGCTCTCGACCTCGCTGGCGCGGGGAGACGAAGGCGGACCAGGCGATGACAGCAAGGGCAAGAAAGACGAAGCCGGCGAACATCATCGCGGCCGGCCGGGCTTCGGAGCATGGGGCGGCCGCTTTGGCGCTCCCGGACATCGGCGCGGACCGGAAGGGCGCGCCCATCGACCTGATGCTGACGAAAAGCACGGCCCGGCGAAGTCTGACGGTGAGAAACATGCCAACCGCCATCCCGGCGGGGAAGGTCATCCACTCGCCCCCGCTTGGGCTCGTTGGCAGCATTTCTCGCGTCGCCCCGGCGGCGAGCATGCCGAACACGGTAAACCGGGCGAGCACGGCAAGCATGACGGCGCCAAGAAAGGCCCCGGTCCGCGCGGCGCCTTCGCCGGTCCTGCTGGCGGCCACGCTTGGCGCGGCATGCATGCCTTCGCCTCGGGCCACGGCAAGCCGGGCGCCATGAAGGGGCATCGCCATGCCGGGCGGCACGCCTTTGCCTCGCATCGCGGCCCTGCTCATGGCAAACATGGCTGGCGCGGCCACGGCTCGTGCCATCACGGCCGTTCGCACGGTCATGCCGGCCGCGGTCCTGGGGGCCACCACGGGCATCGCGGTCATCACGCGTTCGCCTCGCATCACGGTCGCCATCATGGCCATGCCGGTGGTCATCACGGCCAACACGGCTGGCGCGGTCACGGATCGTGCCACCATGGCCGTTCGTACGGTCATGCCGGCCGCGGTCATAAAGGTCGCCACGGGCATCGCGGGCATCACGCGTTCGCCTCCCATCACGGTCGCCATCATGGCCATGCCGGTGGTCATCACGGCCAACACGGCTGGCGCGGTCACGG
>DASZUP010000368.1:0-11576 GCA_035547635.1 Pirellulales bacterium | reverse complement strand
TGCCCGAGGAGGTCAGCGAGTCTACGTCGCTCGCGGGCCTGAAGGCGCTGGCCGGTCAACTGGTGGACGAGGTTCCGCCAATCGATCGGGAACGCCGCGCGCGAATCCTTGAGATGTACCTGCGAGACGTGACGAAGTTCCGCTACTCGCTCAAACCGGTCGAGCGCGATCCGAATCTTGACCCGATCGAAGACTTCCTCACCAGGCACCCGACCGGCCACTGCGAATACTTCGCCAGCGCGCTGACCTTGATGCTGCGCAGCGTGGGTATTCCGGCCCGCATGGTCATCGGTTTCAAAGGGGGCGAATGGAACGACGTCGGCAAGTATTACCAGGTGCGCGAATTGCACGCGCACGCCTGGGTCGAGGCGTACATGAGCGCCGACAATCTGCCCGCTCCCGTCAAGAACTCGCCCCTGGCCCAAAAGTACGGCGCCTGGCTGATCCTCGATCCGACTCCGGCGGGCGATGAAGGGGACAACGATTTCTTCGGCCTGTCCAGCTGGAAGCAACTGCTCGACCTGTCGCAGTTCCTCTGGTCGAACTACGTGCTGGGCATGGACTCGCAGCGGCAGCAAGAAGCGATCTATCAGCCATTGATCAAACGCATCGAAGACCAACTAAAGCAGTTCGCCGACGAAGATTACCGCCAGTCTTTGAGAGACAAGCTCAACCAAAAACTGGGGGGCCAGCGTTTCGGCCTCTCGCAGGGCTGGCTGAGTTGGCAAGGACTGCTGGTCGCCGCGACCACGTTGCTCGTCGGCGTATTGTCGTTCCGCGGGGCCCAGCGTGCGGCCAGGCCGCTGCGGCGCTGGTTAGCCCGGCGCTTCGACGGCGCCGAGCGCCGGCGGTATCGGAGAATCCGCTTCTACGAGCAATTCGAAGAACTGCTCGCCGCGCACAAACTGCTGCGGGCGCCCAGCCAGACGCCGCGAGAATTCGCCCTCTCCGTCGGCGGCCAATTCGCCGAATCGCACGCCACCCAGCATGCCGCGCTGCTGCCGCGGCGGATTGTGGAGGCCTTCTACCGCGTCCGTTTTGGCGAGCGGGACCTGGACAACTCGGAATCGCAAGCGGTAGAACAGGCGATTTCCGAATTGGCCGACGCCCTCAAGGCCGAGGCGAGCAAGACGAGTAAACGCGCATGAAGATCGGGTTGGTCGGTTACCAGGGGTCAGGCAAGAGCACGCTGTTTGAATGGCTGACGGGCGAGAAGCACGATCCGGCCCAGGCCCACGTCGGCCAAAACGCCATGGCCCCCGTGCCTGACGAGCGCGTGCAGCCGCTGTGCGAGATTTACCATCCCAAGAAGATTACCTTGGCGGCCTTGGAGCTGGTCGACACGCCGGGCTTGAGCCGCACGCACGAAGGCAACCCGGCCCGGCTGGGATTAATCCGCGAGGCCGGCTGCCTGGTGCTGGTGGTGGCCGGGTTCGGCGGCGCCGACGCGCAGGCCGATCTGGAGAGCTTTCGCGAAGACCTGTTGCTGGCCGACATGGAAATCGTATCCGGCCGAATTGAGCGGCTGCGCGACAGCGTCAAGAAGCCGCGACCGAACCGCGAACAGGAAGCTGCCGAACTGGCGGCGCTGGAGCGCGTGCAGACCGCGCTCGAATCGGGCAAGCCGTTGGCGGCCTCCGCCATGAGCGAAGATGAGTTCAAGGCCACCCGCAGCTTCCGCCTGCTCACCGAAAAGCCGATGCTGGTCATTATCAATGCGGCCGACGACGCGGAGAATCTGGAATCGCTGTTTCGACCCGCTTCGCAGGACCAGCCGCCCCAACTGGCGGTGCGCGTCGGATTAGAGCTCGAACTGTCGCGAATGAGCGAAGAGGATCGGGCCGAGTTCGAGCAGGAGATGGGCCTGTGCGGCTCGGGCCGCGACGGGGTGATTCGCGCCATCATGGACGCCTCCGGCCAGATGCTGTATTTCACGGCCGGCGAGAAGGAGGTCCGCACCTGGATGCTCCGCAAGGGCGGCACGGCGCTGGAAGCCGCCGGCAACATCCACACCGACCTAGCCCGCGGCTTCATCCGCGCCGAGACCATGCAGTGCGAGGACCTGATTCGCGAGGGGAGCGAGCGCGCGATCAAGGCCGCCAATCTGGTCCGCCAGGAACCGAAGGACTACGTCATTCGCGACGGCGACATCCTGAACATCAAGTTCAGCGTCTGAAGCGGCGCCGCCGGCTCCTGAGCGGCGAGGCGCAGTTACCGCTGCCGGCGCAGAATGAATCAGTGCAGCACTGCCTCGATCTCGCCTGCGTCAATGGCGGCAATCAGCTCCAAGACCTGAGGCGTGGCGGCCAGACGTGGAAATTCGGTATGATTGAGGAAGAGTTCCCGCGGCCGAGGTTCGACGCGCAGGACATGCAATCGCATTTGGTTTCCAGTTTGGAGAAGCGAGAAATGAGCGCCATCAGTGTTGAGCAGGCACAAGCGGAGTTGCCGAAATTGATTGAGCAGCTCAAGGCCGGAGAGGAAATCGAGATTACGAAGAACGATCAGACCGTTGCGAAGCTGATCGGCCAGAAGACGCGGCGACAATTCGGGCTGGGCAAGGGGAAGTTGACAGTCATTCAGGAGGATGATGAGCATCTGGAAGACTTCAAGGAGTACATGCCATGAAGCTTATTTTGGATACACACGTCTTCCTCTGGATGTCGCTGGACGACCCACGACTTAGCCGGCAAGCCCGCGATCTGATTGCTGATTCGGACAACGAGCTACTGCTCAGCCCGGCCAGCTATTGGGAACTCGCCATCAAGGTCAGTCTAGGCAAGTATCAGCTAGCCGAGCCACTCGACGAGTTCGTGAATCGTGAAGTCGAGATCAATGGCGTGACGATCTTGCCGATTCAGCCGACTCATGCGGCGCAGGTTGCCGGCCTGCCATTCCACCATCGCGACCCGTTCGACCGGTTGCTCGTCGCATAGGCAAAGGTCGAACAAGTCGCTCTCGTGAGCGAGGACGCCGCTTTCGACGATTACAGCGTACAACGGGAATGGTGAGAGGGGCTTCGGTAAACGAGGCGGCGACTAATGCATCGGCGCGATCGAATCGGCGTTGCCCTGAACATTTCGTTATTGCGGGACGGGGTGCATCATGGGAAGCCGGATCGTAGTCTCCGCGATGTTCGACAATCTCAGAAGAAATCGCAGACGCCCATTCTTCCCCCGAAGTGCGGCAAGACAGCAGGCGGCGGGGCGTTCTCAATCTGTGGAGCAAGCATCGGCCTGACAAGCATCGGCACAGCGGCTGTCATCCTTTAACGCAGCGTGCCGCGAACCGAACGCGCCGAACCACGCTTGTCCTCGAAAGGAGCCCACTGGATGCCGGAAGCGAAACCCGACTTTGGTGAGTTCTCCTGGCACGATTGCCATATCTGGGCGATCGCTTTCCAGCCTGGTAATCCGAACCAGGGGGATTGGACGAGCGATCTTGCGCTCGATATCGATTTCATCTGCCAGTGGTTGTGCGACGACGGCGGTTGCCGTTTTCGCGTCGCCCCGGCAATGCTGGTCTTTCACGACGTGAGCGACGCGAGAATTGCGATCGCTTGGGAACGGACGAGCTACGCGCACGAACTGTCGATTGCCGAGATCGTCCGCGAACCGCTCGCAGCGGATGAAACTGGGCTCGCTCAAGACAAACCCAGCTACCGCTGGATTATTAAGTTCAACTGGCCCGAAGGGGGCGAGCTCTCCTTCATTGCTTCGGGCTTTACCCAAACTTTGAACGCAGAGCCGGTTCTGCTCGACGAGCAGAGCTTTTCGCTCGCGACTCGCAATGCGCTGCTGAAGCGGTGACGCGGCGCTCACACCGCCAAAGAACAGCGCCCGAGCGCCATCAGCGCGAAGCGGTCTTCAGCGGTTCGCGGAACGCTGTGCTGGGCGTTTCCACGCAGAATTGCGGCGTTTTTCCTCGATGGGAGCCAAACCGATTCGCCGCGATTCCACGCATAAACTTGCATGGATGGACGGCAGATGAGACAATCGAATCTCGCGGGCGCGATGCCCGCTCCCTGGCGTCGCGGGCCTTGACGCCATTGAGACAGGGCCAGGCCGACGAGCGGCGAACTGCCGCGTCAGGGCAAACAACTCGATGGTCGCTGCAGCCGTTGCCGCATCGGCGCCTGAGGCGCCTTGTCGTCCGGCGCTTTTGGCTGCATAACGCGACGGCGCTCGTCCCTCTGGTACGGAGACGGACCTTACTGACCACCTGAACGCTTTTTTGCGAGGCGGAACAACATGCTGCGGAACAACATGCTTAAGCTCTCGAGGTCCTTTCATCCGACGACGCAGATCGGGAAGCAATCCGCAAGCGTGCTGCTGGCTCTCGGGCTGTCGTTGGCCATCTGGCGCCCGGCGCTGGGCCAGCTTCCCGTCGCCCGCATCACCAGCATCTTTCCGGCGGGCGGTCGCGTGGGAGAGAAAGTCGACGTGACCATCGCCGGCAGCGATCTCGAAGATGCCAGCCGTCTGTTCTTCTCTCATGCTGGCATTACGGCGGCGCCCAAGACGCGCGAACCGGGCCCGTTCGAGACAGGGCCGCAACCGGTCCCCAACCAGTTCACCGTGAACATCGCCGCCAACGTGCCGCCGGGACAGTACGAAGTTCGCGCCGCGGGCAAGTACGGGCTTTCGAACCCGCGGCGATTCGCCGTGGGCGCCTTGACGGAAACGCTGGAAAAGGAGGCGAACAACACGCCCGACGCGGCCCAGGAAATTCCGCTCGACGGCATCGTCAACGGGCGTTCGGACCGCGCCAGCGATCTGGACTATTACCGCTTTACGGCCAAGGCGGGGCAGCGCGTGTTGATCGAGTGCTGCGCTCGCCCGCTCGATTCGCGGCTCGACGGCGCGCTGGCCGTATTCGACGCCGGCGGCCGCGAGCTGGCGCACGTCTACGACGGCAGCTTGAACGACCCAGTGCTTGACTTTACCGCGCCGGTCGACGGCGATTACACGCTTAAGGTGCACGACTTCATTTACGCCGGAGGCGACGAATACGGCTATCGGCTTTCCGTAAGCACGAAACCCCGCGTCGACTTCATCTTTCCGCCCGCTGGATTGCCCGGCAGCAAGGCGACCTATCGCGTGTTTGGTCGCAACCTGCCTGGCGGGCAGCCGGCGCCTGAGGTGAAGATCGGCGGCAAACCGCTGGAAGTCGTCACGGTTGAAATCCAGTTGCCCGGCGGCGCCGCCGCGGAAAGCCTGCCTGCGGCTTCGCTGATCGAGCCGCCCGAGTCGGGCATCGACGCTTTCCCTTATCGCTTGCCGACGCCGCAGGGCGCCGCCGAGCCGATGCTGATCGGCTTCGCCAAGGCGCCGGTCGTCGTCGAGCAGGAACCGAACAACGAGCCCGAGCAGGCGCAGAAAGTCATGGCGCCGTGCGAATGCGCAGGACAGTTCTATCCACAAGGCGACAAGGACTGGTTCGCCTTCGAAGCCACGCAGGGTGAGAAGTACGTGATTGAAGTGATCTCGCAGCGGCAAGGCGCCATCACGGATCCCTTCCTGCTTGTCGAGCAAGTCACGACCGATAAGGAAGGCAAGCAGCAAGTCAAGGAACTCAAAAGCGAAGACGATGCCGGAGACTCGATCGGCGAGCCGGACTTTGCAGCCCGACACGACGATCCGATCTATCGCTTCACTGCGCCGGCCGATGGCACGTACCGGGTGCTGGTCCGCGATCTGTACTTCAGTTCGCGCGGCGACCCGCGATTCACGTACCGGCTGGCGATTCGCCCGGAACAGCCCGACTTCCGCCTGGTGGCGATGCCCAAGTTCTCTGGCGCGCTGCCCAACGCCAACCAGAACCAGCCTGTGCTGTGGAGTTCGCTGTTGCGCAAAGGAGGCACGACGCTCGTCGAGTTGATGGCCTTCCGCCGCGACGGCTTCAATGGCGAGATCACGGTCACGGCCGAAGGCCTGCCGCCCGGGGTCACCGCGCAGCCGGTGGTGATCGGTCCCAGCGAGAGCAAGGCGTCGCTGGTGTTGACGGCGGCCGCCGACGCTCCGCGCACGGAGCGGGCCGACATGCGCGTCGTAGGCAAAGCCAAGGCGGGCGACAAAGAGTTGTCGCATCAGGCCCGCACCGCTTGCATCGTGTGGCCCGGGCAGCAACGTCGCAGCAGCACGCATTCTCGCCTGAGCACGGAGTTGGCCCTGGCGGTGACCGACGCCGAAGAGGCGCCGTTCTTCGTGGCGCCTGGCAAACAGGCTGCGTTTGAAATGTGCCGCGGCGGCAAGCTGGAAATTCCGCTGGCCGTCACGCGCCATGGTGAGTTCAAAGGAGCGGTACAGTTGACCGCCGAAGGGCTGCCGAAAGGCTTTCCGGCGAACACCAACCTGACGGTCGCCGCCAACGCCAAGGACGGGAAGCTGGCTCTGACCATTCCGCCCAAGGCGCCGCTGGGGACTTCCAGCTTTTATCTCCGCGGCACGTCCAAGCACAACTACAGCCGCAACCCTGAAGCCGCCGAGGCTGCCGCCAAGCGCAAAGACGAACTGACGAAGATCGCCGCCGAAGCGGCTCAAGCGGCCAAAACGGCCGTCACGGCGAAGCAGGCCGCCGACAAGGCGTTCGCCGACGCCGATCAAAAGGCCAAGGCGGCCCAGCAGGCCAGCGACGCGGCCGCCAAAGCGAGCCAGCAGACCGAGGCGGCCGTCAAAACCGCCGCCCAAGCGAGCGAAGCAGCGAAGAAGGCTGCGGCGGCCGAAGCCGGTAACGACGCGCTGGCCAAGAAAGCGGCCGAGGCGGACAAGCAGTTCGCTGACGCGAAGGCGGCGCATGCCAAGGCCGTCGACGCGGCGAACAAGGCCCAAGCGGCCGCAGACCAGGCCGCTAAAACGGCGCAAGCGGCCAAGGAAAAGCAGACCGCGGCGGACAAGGTCGCAACCGAAGCCGACGCCCGCAACAAGGCAGCCGCCAAGGCCAAGACCGACGCCGATAAGGCCGCCGCCCAAGCCGCGGCCGCAGCCAAGGCGAAGAGCGTCAATATTGGCTACCCGTCGCAGCCGATCACGCTCTCCATCACCGAGGCGCCCATGACGCTGTCCATCACGGCGCCGGGCAAGCCGCTCAAGGCGGGCGAAAAATTGGAAGTGCCCGTCCAAATCAGCCGGCTGTACGACTACGCCGATCCGGTGCAGTTGGCCGTGGCGGTTCCCAAAGGCGTGAGCGGTTTGAAGATCGTCGCCGCGCCGGTTCCCGCCAAGCAGAATCAGAGCAAGCTGGTTATCGAGGCGGCGCCCAACGCCACCGCCGGCAAGCACTCGTTGACCGTCACCGCCACCAGCAAGCTCAACGGCCAGACCCAGCAGCTCACGCAGAACGTCGCCGTGGAAATCACGCCCGCCGAGCCGCCGAAGAAATAGATGCTTTGGCATTCTGTAAGTCCACTCGTCGCGCGTGATTTGGCAGCAGCCGAATCACGGGCAAGGGGCGCCTGGCGGCAGAGCGAAGCGATGCCCCAGTGCAGCGACGCTTCGCCGAAGCTCAGCCCAGATCCGCCAACTCCAAAACTGAGAAACGACAAAGCAGTCGTTTCAAATAGCGTTCAGCGGTTCATCCGCCGTTCCTCGCAATGCGAATTCGACAGTCGACAACGCACGCGCCCTGGCCGGGAGCGAGCAGCTTGACGGGGTTGAGGTCCAACTCCGCAACCTCCGGCAACGCGCCGGCAAGCGTCGAAACCCGCAACAGCAACTCTTCGAGCGCCGCTTTGTCGACCGGCGGAGCATTGCGATAGCCGTCGAGCAGCCTGGCCGAGCGAATCTCGCCGATCATTTCAGCCGCGTCGCGGTCGGTCAGCGGATACATCCGCAGTGTCACGTCGCCAGTCAACTCGGCCTGCACGCCCCCCAGGCCGAACGCGATTAGTGGACCGAATTGCGGATCGCGCGTCACGCCGACCAGCGCCTCATGTCCGTGCGGCACGTACTGCTGCACCAGCACGCCTTGCACATCGGTAAACGGCGCCGTCACGCGGGCGAACGCCTTGCGCACCGCCTCGTCGCCCGCAACGTTCAACGCCACGCCGCCTCGGTCCGACTTGTGTAGCGCCGAAGGCGAGATCACCTTCACGGCAACCGGGCCGTCCAACGTTCGCGCGGCGGCGATCGCTTCTTCCGCCGTGCGCGCCACCTTCCATGCAGCCAGTGGCAGGCCGAAAGCGGATAGCACGCCGAGTGCTTCGCCCGGCTCAAGCCAGCCGCCATGTTTGCCCAACCGCGCGAAGGCGCGCTCGATGATCTGGCTTGCCGCCTCAACCTGCACGTCGTCAAATGCGGGCGCGCGACCGGCGGGCGTTTGCAGCCACTGGCCGTAATGCACCGCCTTCGATAGCGCCCGGGCGGCGGCTTCAGGAAACAGGAAGTTCGGCGGCGCCACATGTCCTTTGGTCGGTCGGTCTTCCAGCCCATCGGTTTGCATGAACACGGTCAGTACGGTCTTAGTCGGCTCCACAGCCGCCGTCTCGCGAACAGCCTGCAAAATGGCCGGCCCGCTTCCTGTGGTGCGCGGCACGTAGATCACGATCACCGAGTCGATTTCATCCGACCGCAGCAAGTGCTGCAGACAACGCCGATATTCGTGGGGATCAACTGCGGCGATCAGATCGATCGGGTTGCGGACGCTGGCCACAGGCCCAGCGATACCGCGAAGCGCGGTCTGCAACTCTGTGGAAAGTTCAGGCAAGCAGAGCCCTTCCGATTCGAGCACGTCGGCGCATAACACGCCGGGGCCGCCGGCGTTGGTCAACACGGCCACACGCCGGCCGCCGGGGATCGGCTGCGCGGCAACGAGCGCCGTGACTTCAAACAACTCTTCGAGCGCATCGACGCGGATCATGCCCGACTGGCGGAACAGCGCTTCGGCCGCCGCGTGCGGAGTGGCCAGCGCCGCCGTGTGGCTGCCAGCGGCGCGGGCGCCGGCTGCGGTGCGGCCCCCTTTCAACGCGACGATTGGTTTGCTGCGTGCGATTCTCTGCGCCGCCGGCAGCAGCGCGATCGGATCCTGAAACGATTCCAGGTACAGCATCATGGCATCGGTGGCCGGGTCGTGTTCCCAGAATTCCAGGCAGTCGTTTTCGCCCAGATCGGCCTTGTTGCCCACTGAGACGAGACTCGACGCGCCGATGCCCGAACGACGCACGTAGTCGGGGATGACCACGCCCAAGGCGCCGCTTTGCGTGCAGACGCCCACGTTTCCCGGCTGAGGACAAACCGGCGAAAACGTGCCGTTGAGCTGCACCGCCGGATCGTTGTTGACCACGCCCACGCAGTTGGGCCCGACCATCCGCATGCCCGAGGCGCGAATCGCTTTCAGCAATTCCTGCTGGCCCGCTTGCTGACCGACTTCGGCGAAGCCGGCCGAGATGACCACCAGCCCGCACACGCCTTTACGGCTGCACTGCTCGATCACGCGCAGTGCGCAGGCTGAAGGCACGGCAATGAACGCCAGGTCGACCGGGCCGGGAATATCGAGCACCGACGCGTACGCCCGGACCGATTCGATCGAGCCGGCCTTGGGATTCACCGGGTAGACCGGACCGTTGAACGTGGCCAACAGGTTGCGGAATAACCGGCCCGACATCGACTCGGGCTCGCGCCCCGCGCCAATCACGGCGACCGATCGCGGACGGAGGATCGCGTCGAGCGCCGGCTGGCTGCCGTGCTGCAAGGAACGCTCTGGCCTGGTGCGTGCCGGCGCCTTCATGTCGCTGCCGCCTCCTGGGTTGCCTGTCGCCAATAGCCGTCGACGTTGTGCTGAATCTCTTCAAGCACGTCGTCTCGCCGTTGCGGCTGGAACAAATGCCGGAACCGTCGCTGCGGCTCGAGGTATTCCGTCACCGGACGGAAGCGGTTGGGGATGTACGTATGCCGCAGTTCGCCATTGATGACTTCCTTGAGCGGCCAGACGCCCGTGTCGACGGCCAGCTTTGCAATCTCGTAGCCCTTGGCCGGATCGAAACCCCAGCCGGTCGGGCAGACGGCCAGGCCGAGAAACATTTTCGGTCCTTTGATCGACAGCGAGCGGCGGACCTTTTCCGACAGGTCGAGCACTTCATGGGCCGAAACGGTCGCCAGGTAAGCAGGCTGGTGAGCGCGCCAGATTTCGAAGATGTCTTTCTTGCGACCGATGATTCCGCCGGGCGAGGTGCTCGTCTCCGAGCCGAGGGGCGAAGCCGCCGAAGTCTGGAAGCCGGTGTTGCCGTAGGCTTCGTTGTCGTAACAGAAGTACCAGAAGTCGAGCCCGCGATAGATGGCCGCCGACGTGGCCGACAGCCCCATGTCGTAGGTCGAGCCGTCGCCCGCCAGCACCAGCACCTTGAGATCGTCGCTCTTTGGCAGCCGTCGTTGGGCCAGCAGGATATCGAGTGCATCGCGAATGCCCTGCGCTCCGGCCGCCGCGCCGCTCATCGACGTGTACAGCCACGAAGATCGCAGCGGCGTGTAAGGATAGCTGGCCAGCAACGTCAGGCAGCCGGCCGCATCGACGACGACCACGTTTTCGCCCAGCACCTTGTGCATCAACCGCAACGTGGCCAGCCCGCCGCAGCCCGCACATAAGTTCGAGCCGGGCGAGAGGAATTCCTCGTGCGAAAGATCTTTGGGCGTGTGATAGAACTCTCGTTTCGTTCTCATGACGCCATCGCCTCCGCCGGCTTGCCGGCCACGGTCAACCGCTGGTCGACTTGCCGCCAATCGCTCTCAGTCAGCAGCAGTTCCGGCTCGGCGACTTCGCCTTGGGCGCCGTCGAGCGCGGCAAGCACGTGGTCGAATTCGGCCGAGCTGATATCTTTGCCTCCCAGACCGCCGATGAACGAACGCAACGCGGCGGGCCGCTCCGCCGCGCCGGCCAGAACGCCGGCGATTTCGTGATACAAAATGCCGCCCAAGCCGGGCGAAATATTCTGGTCGATCACGCCGACAGCGCGGCGGCCGCCCAAAGCGGCGACCAACTGGCGAACCGGCAGCGGGCGAACCATTCTGATCCGCAGCAGTCCCACGCGGCGGCCCTGCTCTCGCCAACGATTGACGGCCGCTTTGCCTTTGCTGGCAAAGGCGCCCGCCATCACCAGCACCGTGTCGGCGTCTTCCAGCCGATACGCTTCGACCGGTCCGTAACGCCGCCCGAAGCTTGCTTCGAACTCGTCGGCGACTTGCTCGTGTACCTCCAAAACATTCGTGATCGCCTGGTGCATCTGGTAACGGAAGTAACTGTACGTCGCGCCGTCGAGCACCGCGGCGCCCTGGGCCATGGGCCTCGAGGCGCGGAACGTCGGATAGTCGGGCCGAAACTGCGGCAGGAAGGCCCGCACCGCTTCGGCTTCGGGCAATTCCACCGGCTCGCGCGTGAACGAGAGGAAGAAGCCGTCGAAGTTGACCAGCACGGGCGTCGAGACGCGCGGGTCTTCCGCAATGCGGTAGGCCATCAGGATCGAATCGAGCACTTCCTGGCACGACTCGCAGTGCAGTTGCACGAAGCCCGCGTCGCGCGCGGCCAGGATGTCGTTGTGATCGGGGCCGAGCGTGATGGGCGAGGAGAGCGCTCGCGAAACGTTCACC
>DASZUP010000367.1:0-21017 GCA_035547635.1 Pirellulales bacterium | reverse complement strand
TGCTTTCCAAGTTTCCCGCCTTTGCGACGGCCGACGTGGCGCCGGTGAGCCAACCCCGTTTTGCTATCGCAGCAGGCGCCAACTGGTCCTTCTTCTGGATCCTGATGACGGCGCTAGTCGGCTGGCGGTGCCTGCTGGCTGTGATGGATCCGGCGCCGTTTCGGGTGCAATCGGCCGTCAAAAACTGCCTGCGCTCGCTGATCATCCTCGACGCGATGGCTTGCGTAGCCGTTCGGGGCCCCTGGCTCGGCGGCATGATCATCCTGTTGCTGCTGCCTATGCTGTTTCTCGGCCGCTGGTTGTATTCCACTTGAGCGTCCCGCGTAGCGGAAGTCGTGAGACTTCCGACGGAGAATCCGTAAAAAGCCCAAGGCCCTGGATGAGAAGCGACGCGCTCCTGCTAGGCTACAACACCAACGGCCTGGCCCATCACGACCCGTACGAAGCCGTCGAGTTGCTAGCCGAGATCGGCTACCGCAGCGTGGCGATCACGCTCGATCACGGGCCGCTCAATCCTTTTCACGCCGACTTCTATCGCAACGTCAAGCAAATGGGGCGGCTGCTCGATCGGCTGGGCATGCGCTCGGTGATCGAAACCGGGGCGCGCTATCTGCTCGATCCGCGGCTCAAGCACGAACCGACGCTCGTCTCGGCCGACGCCGCCGGGCGACAGCGGCGAGTCGAGTTCCTCTGCCGGGCAGTCGACGCGGCGGTGCAATTGAAAAGCGATTGCGTCTCGCTCTGGTCGGGCATTCTGCGCGAGGCGATCGACGAAGACGCGGCCTTTGAGCGGCTGACCGACGGCTTGCGGCAAGTGGTCGACTACGCCAGCGAGCGGGAGATGACGATCGGCTTCGAACCTGAGCCGGGCATGCTGATCGACACGATGGACCGCTTCGAGCGGCTGTGCCGCCAGCTTGAACGGCCGCAACTTGGCTTGACGCTCGACATCGGCCATTTGCACTGTCTGGGTGAAACGCCGATCGCCGCGCAGATCCGCAAGTTCGCGCCGCAACTGGTCAACGTGCATATCGAGGACATGCAGGCGGGCATCCACGAACACCTGACGTTCGGCGAAGGGGAAATCGATTTTCCCCCGGTGCTGAAAGCGCTAATCGAGATCGGCTACGCCGGCGGCGTGCACGTGGAGCTAAGCCGCCATAGTCACATGGCGCCCGAGGCGGCCCGCAAGGCGTTTAAGTTTTTGACTCAGCAAATGGCGTGAGCTACGGCGTCATGGCGCGGATCGCGTTGCGCAGCGGCTGTCCGTAAACATAAACTTTCGGACGCACGGCGTAGACTCGCGGCCGAACAACCACGGGGGCCGGCACGACGTAGCGGCGCGGATAGGCGACGACCGGGGGATAGACCGGCCGAGCGTAATACGTCACCGGCGGCGCCGGAGCGACGACGACGGGCGGCGGGGGAGGCGTCGTCACGACGGGCGGTACGGGCGGCAAATAGGTCGTAATCACCTGCGCTTGAGCAGGAGCGACCGCGGCGCCGATCAATAGTGTCCCGATAGCAATCAAGTAGTCCTTCATAGCTGTTCCATCCTTGTTGTAAAAACAGGCCTCCCCTCGCCAGTCCTCACAGTTTACGTTAGCAACCGCGCTTTTCAAGTTGCCGCACGGGACTCGCATTCATGTCGGACACGGTCATTCTGTTGATACTACCTGGCCTTCGCGAGCAAGATCTCGCCCAGGCCCCGCAGCTTCAAGAGTTAACCAGGCAGGGCGATCTGGCGGCTTTGGCCCCCAGCTTTCCGTGCCTCCGCGGCCCGCTCGAAGCCAACCTGCTGACCGGCGCTGCTCCCGACCGGCATGGCATCGTCGCGGACCGCCTGTTTTTCCGCGGTTGCTCCCGCGTCGAAAGCGCCGCATCTCGGCGCGACAGCCTGGAACAGCCGCCGATCTGGGACGTTTTGCAACAGCACCATGCCGATGTCACCACGGCCGTCTGGCGCTCAACCTTCGCACATGGAGGCCGAGCCGACTTGACGTTGGCGCCAGATAGGAAGGCAGAGCAGGGCAGGGGGGCGCAGCTTGGACAACTTGACCGCGAATCGCAGATAGAATGGGCAATCGCGACGGCGAGACGGCGCCAGCCCGAGTTCTTCTATCTCTATCTCGATGATCTGGCGCAGGCGGCCGAGCGGCACGGCCCCGACAGCGCAGAAGCGGCGCAAGCCCTGGCCGAAGTCGACCGACAGATCGGCGTGTTGGCAGCCGGCCTTGCCGATGCCTATGGACGCCCGAATCCGCTGTGGCTTGTGTCGGGCGGTTACGTGGTTTCGCCGGTAAAGCACGTCGCCTACCCGAACCGACTGCTGCTCGAAGCCGGCTTGCTATCGCTTCGCGAAACCGCCGAAGGCTTACGGATTGATCTGCAGAACAGCCAGGCATGGGCGATGGTCGACCGGCAATCGGCCCATGCGTTTGTCGCCGAGAGCGATCCGCGGTTGATCCAGCAGGTCGCACAGTTGTTGGAGCGCGAACACGGCATCGCCGAAGCGCTCTGGGGAACAGCGCGGCGGCGATACGATATCGAGCACCCCCGCAGCGGCGACGTCGTGCTCATCTCTTCGCCCGACAGCCGGCAGGACGGTTCCTGGCGATTGCCGGGCGACGACGCGCCAACCGGGAGCTACGAAGCGCTGTCTTTCGACGCCGCCGCAGCGAAAGGCTCGCACGGCGCGCCGGCCTTGGACGACGAGCAGCGCAGCGTGATCCTGTCTTCCGAGCCCGGCGTGATCGCCGGCCGCTTGATGGCCGACGTCGACCTATTCGACCTGGTGTTAAGACAGTTCGGGATCTGAATCGCCGCCGGCGCGTGTTCTTGTTTTCGCGCAGTAGCGGGACTCGTGAGAGTTCCGGGCCTCCGGGACGATCTTCCGAGCGAGGTAATTGCCCGGGCTCGAATTCCGCTTCCCGGAATCTTCACAGATTCCGCTACAGTTGGTGCCCAGACTGACTATTTCTTCCGCTTCTCGTCCAGGTTCTTGGCCAGCTCGTCGGGGGCGACGACGGACGGCACGCCGTCGCTGGGAATCTCGGCCTTGGCGGTCCAGAACAGGGCGTTCAGCACCAACTTGCGGAAGTCGGGATTGCCCCAGTTCTTGTGGAAATGGCCGCCGGTAAAGCCGAATCCGCGGCCGCCGTCCGGACGCTCGGTGGTCCAGGCCACCACTTCCGCTCGGCCGGGGAACCCCTTCGCCGCGGGCGTACCGCGCTTTTCATCGGGAGGAGTCGCCGTCAGAATCGGATTGATGGCGCCTTCGCGGAAGCGGATGTTGAAGTACCACTCGTCGTTGATCGAAAACGGTTTCACGCCGCGCGTCACCGGGTGTTCCGGCAGTTGCTTGAACTCGGCGACCCAGTGCGGGTTGATCGAATAGCCCGTCTCATAGTAGCCGCCGATCCAGGAAAGCAGTTCCGGACCGCCGCGATCCTTGGGAACCTCGACGGCATAGTGGACGCAGGCCAGGCCGACGCCCTGGTGCATCAACTCGCCGATGTGCCGCAAGTGGTCGGGCACGATCAACGGATGCCCTCCGCCGCCGTCCATGTAGAGCATGATCGTGTCGGCGTTGTCGAACGCGGTCGGATCCTTCGGCCATCCGTTGTGGTACTCGGCGGCCTGCACTTGCGGCAGCTTGTCGAGGCAGCCGCGCAATAGCTTGACGCCGGCGTTGAATTCATGGTCGCCGGGGCCGTGGCTCGGCCGGCCCGCCACCATCACGATCTTCTTGCGATCTGCGAGCTTGAACCGCTTGAGGCGGATGTTCTTGAACTGCACCTTCATCGGCGGTCCGGCGTGCAGTTGCAAGGCGAGAATGCCCGCCATCTTGCGCTTCTGCACGTCGTTGTCGACCACGTCGACCATTTGCTTGCCGTTGATGAAGTGCTGCAGATGGTTGCCGCGCGCGATGATCTTGTAGTCGTTCCAATCTTCCTTCTTGATGCTCTTCTGCAACTCGGCCGCGTCGCCGAGCGAGCCCACGACTTTCGGCTTGCCGTCTTCGCCGATTTCGGTCTTCTCGCCGCGTTTGGCCAGGATGCCGCGGCCGCGCTCTTCGTAGAGAATGCCGGAGTAGCCGTCGCCGGCCTCGAAGTCGCCCTGGTATCCGCCGACGACCCAATTGCCCATGTCGGTGCTGCGATACTGGATGCCCGAGTTGCCGCCGACGATCTTGTACTGCAGCCGCAGTTCAAAATCGTCGAGTTCGCCCTCGCGCCAGAGCACGAAGGTATTGCCTTTGGTCGGCTTCTCCTGGGTGGTGCGGCCGGTGATGGCGCCGTCCTCGACCGACCAGAATTCGGGATTGCCGTCCCAACCATCCAGGTCTTTGCCGTTGAAGATTGGCTTGAAACCCGCTTCGTCGTCAGCGGCCCGGCCCGCGGCCGGTCCGAAGGCGGCCAGGACGAGCGCCGCCAAAAAAACAACCAACCCGTTTCTCACGATGGATTCCCCCAAAGATGATTTCATGAACTAGCAAACAATGGACGGCTTGCCGGCAGTCGTTGCGGCGGCGAAAAAACAATCAACACGCGCGTTGCCGCGCAACTCGGTCACCCGCCGATGGCTTCCGGCACTTCGGGCGGATTGAAATGAAACCCGCGGCTCTGGCTGAAGAACTCCAGCGGGTTCTCATACACGATTTTGCGAATCAGCGACTCGGGATGGCCGCGGAGCCGCATGGCCAGGATAAAGTCCGGAACGGCGGTCGGCTTGGACGGGCCCCAATCGCCGGCCGAGTTGACCATCAGTCGCTCGGGTCCGTACATCTCCACCATGTCGACGGCTCGCTGGGGCGTGCACTTGCTCACCGGATACAGCGTCATGCCGGCCCAGAAACCTTCGTCCAGCACGGCGCGGATCGTGTGCTCTTCGACGTGGTCGACCAGCACCCGGCTGTGGTCGATGCGGCGGTCGTCGCACAGCATGTCCACGATCATCCGCGTCCCTTTGAGCTTGTCTTCCAGGTGCGGCGTGTGAATTAGAATCTGCTCGTTAGTCTTCATCGCCAGGTCGAGGTGTTCGAGGAACACGATCGACTCGTTGCGGGTGTTCTTGTTCAAGCCGATCTCGCCGATGCCCAGCACGCCGGGGCGATCGAGAAACTCGGGGATCATGGCGATGACTTCGCGCGAGAGGCTGACGTTTTCGGCCTCTTTGGCGTTGATGCACAGCCAGGTGTAGTGCTGCACGCGGTACCAGCCGGCCCGTTTGGTCTCGAATTCGGTGAGCTGGCGGAAGTAATCGCGGAAGCCGTCGACGCTGCCGCGATCAAACCCGGCCCAGAAGGCCGGCTCGCTCATGGCGACGCAGCCCATTTTCGCCAGCGTCTCGTAGTCGTCGGTGACTCGCGAGACCATGTGGATATGGGGGTCGATATAGTACATGGCCGCTTATCCCCTGCCCTCGGTGAGTTGGAATTGTTTACGCCAGCCCTCTTCGTACGGCAGCGAGAAGATCAGTTGCACCTGCTCGGCCCGGTCAGACCCCGGTCTGGCCAGCGCCGCAAGGCCTTGCCGGATGCGCTCCATCCGCTGATCTCCGGAGACCGAGCCATCGGCCCGGTCCAGCCGGTCGAGCGCGGCGGCAATCTCCAGGATCTTGGCCCGCACCTCGAGAAACTCGCGGTTCAAGACTTCGGCGGCGTCGAGGGGAATCGGCATTACGCGTTCCTCGCGGGGTCCAACGGCAGGGACGGGGGGTGGAGGGCGGCATCTGGACGTTCGGGCGGCAGGTGCTGGCGGGCCCTTGCGACCGTCGGCCGTAAGATCTGCCGCCGGCACGCTTATCGCCAGATTCCAGATAGGTCCAGTTTGTACGGAAAAAAGGGGGAAATCAAGCCGGTCGATTTTTCCGGGCTCCGCGCCGAAAAAACGCTAGAGTTCAACAGCCTGCGATCCGCCTATTGGAGTGGAAGATGGCGGGCGAAAATGCCGATCTCGTAAACAGTGAGGCAGCTTTTCAGGAGCATCGCGTGACGGCTCGTGCGGGACTACAAGCCACATTCGCCTACCTTTCGCGGACCGAAAATGAGGCGGCCGTTTCGCTCCTGATTCCGGCGCTCGACTCGCCCCATGGCGCCGTGCGGCTCGGAGCGCTGCGGAGCCTGCTGGAGCGACGCAGCCTGGCCGGGCAGCGTGAGATCCTCAGCCGACTGCACCTGCTCGACGAGCGCTGGAAGGCGATCATCGCCGAGCACCGCGCGAGCATGTCGCACGCGTTGCGCGACGCGATCCTCGACGGCTCGCCCCAACTCTGTGCGAATGGCTGCCGGGCGGCGCTCTGGTTTCGCGAGTACGATCTGCTGCCGGCTTTAATTAACGCTCTGGAAGACGAAGGCAATCCGAACGCGAGCTTGGCGGCCGAGACCGTGCTGGCGCTGGTCGATTTGTTCTGCAGCGACTTCGCGGAAGAGCGACAACAAGAAAAAACGGACCATCCTTATCGCGACTGGACGCTGCTGCGAACCCGGCTGACCGAGTGCCTGGAGCGATCCGTCGAGCGGTTTTCGCGGCATAAGCGCCGCGAGGTCCTGCAAGCTTTCCTGATGCTCGCCGGGCACGACAATCCCTCGCTCAGACAAATCCTGCTTGACCCGCTCGATAGCCGTTACCTGACCGTCATCGACGAATTGACGCACAGCCGGCACGCCGAGGTGCTGCGGCTGATTCTTGACTGCCTGGAAGACCCCAATGCCCCCTCTGCCATGTTGGCGCTGATGGCGCACCGGTCGGATTCCCAATTCGTCAAACTGCTGCTCGAGCGCGTCGGCGACAAGCCCTCGCCGTTCGTCGCGCATAACCTGGGCCGCATCGGCAACGTGGCCTGGCTGCACGATCCTCACACGCTGATCAACGAGTTGGACCACGCAGGACAGCAGTCGCTGGTGCGCCTGGTGATGGCCTCATCCATGAACCGCCTGGAATCGTTCAAGACTATTGCGCATTTGATCGTCAAAGGCCAGGCGGGCGCACGCCGAGCGGCCGTGGCGGCGCTGGCGGAATTTCACGGCGCCGAGGCCAATCAACTGGCGCTCAAGGCTCTGTCGGACGACGACGAAGAAGTGCAAGCCTCGGCCATCCGCCAGCTACGCGATCGGGGCATCCCGGGCGCCATCTCCATCCTGCTGGACATGGTCTCCAGTCCCTCGGAAAAAATTCGCCAGGCGGCTTGCGACAGCCTCGACGAATTCAAGTTCCCAAGGTTCCTGGCCTCGTTTGACATGCTCGACGAGGACGTCCGTGGCACGACCGGAAAACTAGTGCGCAAAATCGATCCTTCCAGCGTTCCGCTGCTGCGGGAAGAGGCCCGTTCGCCCTCGCGCCGGCGCCGAATCCGGGCGCTGCAGATGGCCAGCGCCATGCAGGCGGTAAGCGAAATCTCCGACCAGGCGCTGCAGTTGTTGGACGATGAGGACCACTTGGTTCGCCTGGAAGCCGCCAAGGCCCTGGGCCAATGCCATACGATGGAGGTCTATGCGGCCTTGGCCCGCGCGGCGGACGACCGCAGCCTGACCGTGCGTGAAGCGGCTTTGACCAGCCTGGAGCAAATCTCCAAGAGCTCTCCCGCCATCGCGCTGCTGTCCGACGCGGCCCAACGGGCTCAGACAGAGGAGCAGCCGCATGCATGAACTTGCGATCTGGCTTGGCTCCCGCCCTTTACTGGGCGACCAGTCCGAAGTGCTCCGCGGACTGGCGAGAGGATTTCCCGCCAACCAACCGGAACCAACCGCCAGCCGGCTGCTGACGGGCGTATTGTTCCTCGTTTCGTTTGCGGCCCTGGTCTGGCTGCTGGCGCGAGTGGCGAGACGAAACGACAAGCGCGGCAGTTACAACAACCCGCGCGCCTTGTTCCGTGCGTTGTGCAAGCTCCACCGACTGGACCGCACGCAACGCAAACTGCTGCTGCGGCTGGCGCAGGCGCGGCAACTGGAACAGCCTGCCGCGCTATTTCTGGAGCCACTCCATTTCGAAACGGCCGATCTGCCGCAGCCTTGGCAAGCCCAAGCAGAATCGCTCGAGATTCTGCACCGGGCGTTGTTCTCGCGGACGCCAGACGCCCCGGGAACCGGTTAGTAGGCGCTCTTGTTCTTCGGGCCCGTGGTGCCCGGCACGCCGGCGCCCCGGCGTCCCGGCGGACGACGAGTGCGGAACAACTCCGAGACCTGGCCCGGAGCGATGGCGCGACCGCCATCGGGCTGTTCGGGCGGAACGTCCTCGGCGTTGCCGCGCCGGCCGAACCGCAGAACCTGCTTGGGATCTTTCCAGCCGACGTGATCGAGGAACTTGTCGATCGTCAAGTCACGCACGCCTAAGCGAGCGGCTTCTTTCTGGATGTTCGTGAAGTCCCCTTCCAGGGCGGCTCGATCTTCCGGCGGCGTTCCCTTGACCAGGTAACGCGTATTCATGGTCAGCTCGCCGGTCTTTTTCCCCTTCAGATCCACCTCGGCATCGACCCGGCCCCCGGCCATGCGGATCAGGCTGCGAATCATGTCGCGATCGTCAACGCCGTCCCCATCCAGGTCGAAGCCGCCGACCAGGGCGAAGCTTTCCGAGCGACCCGGCTGCCACAGCGGCGTGAAGATTTTGTCGTCCTGCACGATCGGGTCGTAAAGTTCGTCTTCGAGGATGCGGCACTCGGCGAAATGCGGTCCGAGGATTTCGGTGACTTCGATGCGGCCCTTGGTCTGCTGATCTCCGCCTACTTCCTCGCCGCTGCCCACCACGCTGAACGTAACCTGCCGCTGCAAGCCGTCCGCCTGGCCGACGTTCACCCACACTGAACGGGCCTTCTGATTGACCCACAATATCTTGCCGTCAGGAACTTCGAAACCGCTGGTGGGATCGATTTCCAAAATCTTTTCGTTCAAGAACTGGTTTGTCCTGACGAGCTTGTCGCGGTCAACGGTGACCGTGTCAATTTCTTTTTTCTTCGTCTCGGCCAGTTCCGTCATTTCCTGGTTCTTCTTGTCGACCTGAGCTTTCAGGGTCTCAAGTTCTTCGTTCTTCTTGCTGCGTTCCGACTCGAAAATCTTGTTCGCCTCGGCCAGCGCCTCTTCGGCTTGTCGCTGCTTGCTCTCGGCCGCTTCGACCTGGGCCTGTTTGGCTGCTTCCACCTTGGAACGTTCGTCTTTTTCCGTCTGGATCTCCACGCGAGCCGCGGCCAACTCCAGATCCTTTTCGTGCAGCGTGTTGTAGGTGTATTCCAACGCCTGGCGGTAGAATTGCTTTTCCTCGGGGATGCCGGCGACGTAGGTCTTGATATCTTCGGCAAAGCTGGCCTGGATCTCGGGCAGCTTGGCCTGCTCGCTGAAACCCATCATTTTCTTCAGCGACATGATCTCATCGGTCGCCGTCCGCAAGTCGGCGTCGGACTTGGACGCTTTTTCCGAATCGGCCCGGGCCCGCAGGTCCGCGTCCTCGTACTGCCTGAAGAAGGCGAACGTCGTCACGCTCAGCACGATCGTCAACATCACGAAGATGATGAGGGCGATCTGCAACCCTTGGTTTTCGCTGCTGGCCATGCTTTAACTCCCTTGAGCGGGCCCAGATTCGCCGCACTGCGTGCGAGCGATTCCGAACGCTAAACAGGACTCCGGGCCCAAACCCGGCGTTCCTCGACTCACCCCTGGTTCCGAACAGAATTCCGCGGCCGGCGGCGAAAGCCATCCGCGGGCAGAATTGCGATAAAGCTTGCAGGTCAAAAGACCTAGGGTCGAGTCTAAACAGGCGGCGGAAGCCTGTCAAAGAAAAAACACTTAACCTGGATGATTCAGCAGCCGACGCTCATCGCAGAGCGTAAGTGCGGCGGAGAAAAAGATTTGCCTCGGGGATGCGTCGGCTGGGCGCCGAACGAGTTGCCAGGCCTCCTGGGGACCGACCGAATCATCCGGAGCTAGGTTCCCCGCACCAGGCCGAACCACTCGATCTGCCGCCGGGGGCAAAACCGCAGCCCGGCGGCCTCGCAGTAGGGTTTCAGCCATTCGCCTTGCCGGACCAGTTCGTCCGGGTCCGTCCCTTGCGGCATCAGCAGCACCCGAGAACGGTCGATCTGCGGAAACAATGCCAGGTACTGCTCCACCTCTTCGCAGTCGCTCGGCTGGTCGACCACAAATTTGAACTGGTAAGGGTAATTCCGCACCAGGCGGCGAACGACCTCCGGGGCGTGCCGGCTCTGTTCGTGGCGCCGGCTCCAGCGGGGATGCAGCCGGCCCACGGGAGTCGAGTTGGAGAGCTTGGGGCTGATCGACATCAGATCGCACTCGACCGGCAAGTCCAACGTGCCGGCCGTCTCGATCGTCACGTGCATGCCTTCGCGGCGCAACGCGGCGGCGAGCGGAACCAACTCGGCGAACAGCATCGGCTCGCCGCCGGTCAGCACGACGTGGTCGCATTCGTGCGGATCGACTTGATCCAGGATCTCGGCCACCGAGAGATCTTCCCCCTCGGGCGACCAGGAGGCGAACGGAGTGTCACAGTACCAGCAGCGCAGGTTGCATCCGCTGGCGCGCACGAAAACGCTTTCGGCGCCGGTCAGCAGCCCTTCCCCCTGGATCGACAAGTAGATCTCGGCAATTTTCACGTCGGATAATCGAGCGGGTCGGTCAGTCCCGCCTCAGCGAACCCTTTCAGTCGCAGCAGGCACGCATCGCAACGCCCGCAAGGGCGACCCGACGCATCGGGGTCATAGCATGTGTGAGTCAACGAATAGTCGACGCCCAGTTCCGTGCCGCGGCGAATGATCTCGGCCTTGGTCCAGTTTACCATTGGCGTGTGGACGGTGAACTTAAGCGTCCCTTCGACGCCCGCCTTGGTGGCCAGGTTGGCCATCTGCTGGAAGGCGGCGATGTATTCCGGCCGACAGTCGGGATAGCCGCTGTAGTCGACGGCATTCACGCCGATGAACAGATCGGCGGCTCCCGATGCCTCTGCCAGCGCCAAGGCCAACGACAAAAATACCGTATTCCGGGCCGGCACATAGGTGACCGGAATGCCCTCGGACATCGCTTCGGCCGATCGCCCTTTCGGCACCGGCAGGGAACTGGTCAATGCGCTGGCGGCGAACTGCCCCAGTTCCACCTTCACCACCTGATGCCGCTTAACGCCGAGCGCCTGGGCCACCCGCCGGCTAGCCTCCAGTTCGAACCGGTGCCGCTGACCATAGTCGACCGACAGCGCATATAATTCGTAACCTTGTTGGCGCGCAATCGCCGCGGTCGTGGCCGAATCGAGGCCGCCGGAGAGCAAGACAACTGCGGGCTTGGACATGGCAATTAAAAAGGCGGCAGGTATTGGGCGTCAGGAAAGGCAACAGGGCAGGGGGGGCAGGCAAAACCAAGTCAAAATGCAAAACGCAAAACCGGACGCCTTTTCCTGTCATTTTGACTTTTGCGTTTTGCAATAGCCGCCCGCCTTCCCAGCTTCATTCCATCATGCCACAATGGCGGCCCCAGCAAAAGGAGTCTGAAATGCCTGCTGATTTCCGAGCGATGCTCGAAACTTTCTCCAACGAGTTCCCCAGCCGCGAATACACGATCGAGATCGTCTGCCCTGAGTTCACCTCGGTCTGTCCGAAGACGGGCCAGCCCGATTTCGGCACGCTGACGTTCACCTACGTGCCGGCCGAGAAGTGCGTGGAACTGAAGAGCTTGAAGCTGTACCTGCAGCAGTTCCGCAACGAGGGGATCTTCTACGAGCACGCCACCAACCGCATTCTCGACGACCTGGTCGCCGCGGTCGAACCGCGCTGGATGCAGCTCCAGGCCGCCTTCACGCCGCGAGGCGGGATCACCACGACGGTGACGGTGGAGTATGAGGCGGAGGGGGAGTGAAGCCCAATCTCAATACGTCCGCGGATTCGTCGTCCGCTTCCACTCGGCGAATAGCTCGCGGCATTCGTCACTCAGCAGACCGGACAGCAGTTTGATGGAACTGCCGCCGAGCCGGGCGATCTCGGCGGCAGGGACTTGCATTTCATTGAAGCCGGCCGACTTGGCGTCTTCGATCGTGGCGCCGTAATAGACCTGCTCGACGCGGGCCCAGTGCAACGCCGCCGTACACATCGGACAAGGCTCGCAGGTCGTAGCCACGATGGCGCCGGGCAGGTGGATGTCGCCTTGCCGCTGGCAGGCGATCCGCAAGGCGTTCACTTCGGCATGCGCCGTCACGTCGAACGAGGCCAGCACCGTGTTGTGGGCGATGGCCACGACCATGTCGCCCAAGGCGATCGCGCACCCAAACGGGCTTTGCCCCTGGGCGACGCCTTCGCGACACTTGGCAATCGCCAACTGCATCAGCGCCGCAGGTTCCATCATCGCAGCCGCTCTCCGACCGAGGCGAAGATGTTGTACATCGCGTGCAGGTAAGTCCGGGCTTCTTCCAGCGGCATCACCAGCGGCGGGCTGACGCGGATTACGCGGCCGGCCAGGGCGCCGAGCAGGTGAATCGCCGCGCCCGAGGCATCGCCGCGGTAGCAGGCTTCGACGCAGGCGTTGGCGACTTCATCGGCGGAGTGGCTGCCGACGGCCGCGCATTCGATTCCCCAGACCACGCCTTCGCCCCGAATATTGGCGACGATCGGCAACTCCGACAACTTCACCAGGCCGGTTTCAATCTCGTGCGAGAGCTTCCTGGCATGGGCCAGCACGTCGCCGGTCTCGTACTCGTCGAGCGTGGCCAGCACGCCGGCGCTCGCCAGCGGGTTGGCGCTCCAGGTATCGGAGGCCTCGCCATAGTGCATGTTGGCGAACAGATCCGCCCGGCCGACGGCGGCGCTGACCGGCACGCCATTGCCCAGCCCTTTGCCCAACACGACGATGTCCGGCTCGACGCCGTAGTCGGTGAACGCGAACAGCGAGCCGGTGCGGCCGAAGTTGGCCTGAACTTCATCCAGGATGAAGATGATATCGTGCTCGCGGCAAAACCGCTCGAGCAATTGGATGTATTCCTTCTGCGGATGGAACGATCCGCCGCCGCCCAGGTACGGCTCGGTGATCAGACAGCAGATGCGAGAACCGTGTTCTTTCCAGAGCGCTTCCAACTCCGCTTCGTACGGCTTCAAGTCGAGCGGCTGCCGACGCCGTTCGAGATTGATGCACTCTTCCCGCGGGAAGGTCAAGAACTTGACGCGAGGATCTCTTTCCGCGTCTTGCTCGCTGCCGGTCACGGCGCCGGCCAGCCCCTTCTTGCCGTGGAAGCCGTAGCGGGTGGAAAGGATGATGTTCTCGCCCGGCCGCCGATCGAGCGAGGCCCAAAGCGCTTTCTGGATCGCCTCGCTGCCGCTGGCCGCCCACATCACCTGTTCGCAACGCTTGCCCCCCGGCTGCTTCTGCAAACAACGGATCAGACGCTCGGTGGCATTCGCCTCGACCTCGGTCAGAGCGTTATAAGCATTGAGCGTGACCCCGGGGCAATACTCGCCTTCGCCCGCCAGATGCGCAACCCCCAGGTAATCCAACACCCGCTTCCACCAGCGCGTCGGGTTGTGCCCCAGGTTCATCACCAGCACGCCTGACGTGAAGTCGGCCAGCCGCCGTCCTTCGGGGGTCCAGTGACAGCAGCCTGCGCTTTTGGCCAGCACGGCAAGGCTGGGCGTAAAGGTCCGCAGGCTGAACGGTTCAACGGCGGCAATGCGGCGGCGGATTGCGTTGGATTCCGGTTCGCCCGGATGTTCGATAGGGGCTGGCGTCATGAGCGTAAGGAGTAAGAAAGTGAGGAGTGAGGCGCAACAGGAGTCAGGCTAGAAGATGATTTGTGATGGTTTCAGGTTCGCGAAAAGGTGTTCGACAAGCGGTCTATCTTCCCACTCGTCCGGCATACAATACCTCGTGTTCGCCGGCGCCGGGTTCAAGCAGCACAAGGCCGCCCGCCGGGTGATCGAGTTCGACGACACAGTTGGGTTTGCCGGCAACGTGGCGGGCGAGGATGGCTTCCATGGCCTGCACGGCGGCGACCGTCTGACGGTCGGCGGAGACGTCATTGTAGTGCAAGCTGCGAGCCCGGGCGAGCCGCTCAGAGCGTTCCGCTTCGGGGCCGCCGAATTCGACGGTCGCGACTTCGCGTACGAAGCGTTCCAGGACTTCGACCCCGTAGCCACGCTGCGAACGCTCGCCCCACGGCTCGAGGAACGTGCCGTTGTAGTGGTTGTTCACGGTGATCTTGCGCACCAGCGGCGTTTGCCCTTCGATCGTACACTCGACGCCGCGCTTACGGCTATGGCCGTTCCACACGCCGTTGTCAAAACGGAACTGCACTTCCTGCTCGACGTAGCCGGGGAAGTTGTCGGGCGTGACCCAACTGGTGTGAATGTCGAAGGCCGCCTCGCGGCCGTCGCCGTATTCGTAGATCATCCGCAATTGCGTCGAATCCCACGTCGGGCCGTCAGCCGGGCCGACCAGCCCGCGCTGGCCGGTGCAGGAGATGCTCTTCAACCGCCCGCCAAACGTGAAATCGATCAGCTTGATATAGTGTACGGCCACGTAGGTGCCCGGGTTGCGGCCGACGATCCATTCGGCGAACTGGCTGCCCGAAATGCTCTTAGGCTCCAGCAGCGTACAGTAGCCGTTGTTGACGTGCATGAGATCGCCGTCGGCCACCAGCGTGCGCAGCTTCTTGTGATCGGGATCGAGCAGCTTGTGGTAGACGACTTTGGCAAGCACGCCTTGCTTGCGTGCCAGCCGCTCCAGTTCGTCCAGCTCATCGAGCGACAGCACGGAAGGCTTTTCGATCAGCACGTGCTTGCCGGCCAGCAGCGCGGCCTTGGCGGCGCTGAAATGCCGGTCGTCGGGCGTGGCGACGCAGAGAAAATCAACGTCCGTCTTCAGCAGTGCGTCGACCGAGTCGGAGCCCTGGAAGCTCTGAAACTCGGCGATCTTGCCTTGCGCCGCCTGGCGATAAGCCTCGGCTCGCTTGCCCGTGCGGCTGGCGACCGCGGCCAGCGGAACCTGGCAAACCCCGAAGACCGGATCGAATAATCCGTTGGCGTGCGCGTGTTCAAAGAACGGGCGATAGGTCTCATCGAAGATCATGCCCATGCCGACCATGCCGGCACGCAACGTTCGATCTGACTGGGCATTCTGCATTGGCGACTCTACGGGCTGAACGGGCTTTATGGAAACTTGAAAGGAGCAGGGTGGTGCAGGAAGAGAGCGGGGCAGGAATTCCCGCCAGCGGTCACGCCGTCGCATCGTGGCGGCTTCACTCCCATCTCCCCGCACTTCATAGGCGGACGAGCTTCCGCGTAGGGAAGCGAACAGGGCACTCGCCAGCTTAATGTCGGAACCAAACGCGGAAAAGCCTGCCCTGGAGAAATGTCGCTGACATCTCGTTGCCGTTTGGCACTTGCGACAAACAAGCATCCCTTTAACAATGGCCTCTTCACCTATTTGGCGCCCCCGCCGTCGCTCGCCCCAGGAAACCAGACGAAATGGCCGAGAATCCCCGCGTCGTTCTGAGCGGCTTTGCCGACGAAGCCGCGAATCAGAAAACCGCCGTCCAGCAATTCGCCGCGTTCGCCGCGCTCGGCTTGCAGTTCTATAGCCTGCGTTTCATCGACGTCGGCGAAGGCATCAAGAACGTGATGAAGCTGACGCTCAAGGAGATTCAGCAGATTCGCCATTTGGAAGACGAATACGGACTGAACGTGGCCTCGATCGGCTCGCCGATCGGCAAGGTCAAGCTGCTCGACGTCGACGACGGCACGCAAAACGCCTACGTGCCGTTCAAGAAGTACCTGGAGAAGGACGTCAAAAAGGTTTGCGAATTGGCGCACGCATTCGAGACCAAATTGATCCGCGGCTTTTCCTTCTATCATCCGCGCGGCGGCAATCCGGCCGATCACTTGCCGCAGGTCGTCGATCAGCTCGGACAGATCGCCGAGACGTGCCATCGCTCCGACCTGACCTTCGGCCTGGAGGTCGAAGCCAACCTGGTCGGCCAGACCGGGTACCTGATGGCGGAAATCCACCGCCAGGTGAATCACCCGGCCTTGGTGCTGATCTTCGACGCGGCCAACATCCTCTGCCAGGGCTACACGGCGGCCGAGGTGTTCGCGCAGTACGAAGCCATGCGTCCGGGCATCGGCTGGATGCACATCAAGGACTATCGCCATCCCAAGCCGCCGGAAAAACCTGGCCATATTGACGAAGACGCGCTGAAGCACTTCGTGCCGGCCGACATCGGCCATTCGGCCCACGAGTTAATTCTGCGTGACTTCCGCGACCACATCCCCGCATTGTTCCAGCAACTGGACCGCCGCGGCGTGCCCGGCGTGTTCCTGGATCTGGAACCGCACGTGAAAGGGGGCGGCCAGTTCGGCGGCTTCAGCGGCCCGGACGGCATGGGCGTGGCGCTGCGAGGGCTGTGTCGCGTGCTGGACTACGTGCGCATCGACTATCACTTGCGCGATTTCGACGACATCTGCGCCACGCGAGGCTTTTAAGCGGCACGATTCAGCGCCCCAATATCCATAGCGGAAAAGCGTGAGGGGTCCGTCGGCGCTGTTAGCGGTTCGGAACCGTCACCGGTTCCGCTACCCCCGTAGCGGAAAAGCGTGAGCGTTGCGTAAGCATCTCCACGGGGCCGGAATCGTCACCGGTTCCGCTACAAAAAAAGCGACAGGAGCACGTACGTCTCCTGTCGCTTGTGTAAACGTCAGCCGCAACCTCGCGGGCTATTGATTGACGTCGAGCAGCTCGATCTCGAAGATCAGCGTCGCATTGGGCGGAATCGCCGGCGGGTAACCGCGCTCGCCGTAGGCAAGTTCCGCGGGCACGAACAACCGCCACTTGTCGCCGACCTTCATCATCTGCAAGGCCTCGGTCCAACCGGGAATGACCCCGTTGACGGGAAAGCTGGTCGGCTCGCCGCGCTTGTAGGAGCTGTCGAACTCCTCATCGTTGAGCAGCGTGCCCTTGTAGTGCGTGGTTACGGTGTCGCTCGCCTTGGGACTGGCGCCTTTGCCGCTCTTGAGCACCTTGTACTGCAGACCGCTGGAAGTGGTCTTGACGCCTTCCTTCTTCATGTTGGCGGCCAGGAACGCGGCGCCTTCCTTCTTGTTCTTGTCGCCCGCGGTCTTGGCCATCGCCCGCTGCCGGGCGACTATGATGTTCTGCATCGCCACCATAACCTGCTGCATTTCCTCGTCGGACATTTCCGGCTCTTTACCGGCCAGGGCGTCTGCCAGACCGCGAGCCAGGCTGTCCGTATCGATGTCCATCTCCTGTTCCTTCATGTTCCGGCCGATATTCACGCCGAACACGTAGCTGGCCTTCTTCATCAAGGCCTTGACCTCGGCGTCGGACATTTCAGCCGCCGCCGGCTGTTTGACGCGCAGACCGCCGAACTTGTTGCGCGGCTGTACTTCTTCGGCCGGCGCGTCGGACGAGCGGTTGCGGCTGCTCTTGCCGGGCTGGTCTTCCGCTTGAGCCAGGGCCGCGGTTATGCCCAAGCCCAAGGCCAACAGTAACAACACTCTCATTAATCAATCCTTTCTGGATTCCGTTTCTGGACTCAGCAAATGCACCCCGAATTAGAGTTGGGCGACCGCGTCGTCAGGCGGCCCACGGCCTGGTTCGCGCGGTCCAACGGGAACGCCTGCTCGACGGACAACGTCAAAGTCACTCCTAAGCGTACGACGCTGTTTGGGTCGATTACAGGGCATTCTAGGGAAAGTTTGCAGACTGGAAAACAGCACCCAACACGCCCCCCTACTGGCGAACCCCGCCAACCCGCGGGGCAAGCGACGTCGCGCGGTCATGAAAGCGCGCCCGATCCGCCAACAAATCCTCGCACGCGGGGGCAGCCGCGATGGCACGGCGCCTCAGCAACCAAGCCGCTGTTCGGGGAAGCTTTGATCGTGCAAGCGCTGCTCGGTCAGCTCAATGGCCTTAAGCAATCCCCGGGCCTTATTCAGCGTTTCTTGATATTCCGACTGGGGCACGCTGTCAGCCACAATGCCCGCCCCGGCCTGGACATAAGCCTGGTCGTCCTGCACGACGATGGTGCGCAGCGCGATGCAGGTATCCATATTGCCGTTGAAATCGATATAGCCGACGGCCCCGGCATACGGGCCGCGGCGGTGGGGCTCCAACTCGTCAATGATCTGCATTGCCCGCACTTTCGGCGCGCCCGAGACCGTACCGGCGGGCAGGCACGCCCGCAGGGCGTCGAACGCGTCTCGGCCGGGCGCCAGTTGCCCGGTGACGTTGGAGGTGATGTGCATGACGTGGCTATAGCGCTCGATCGTCATCACGTCGGTCAATGCCACCGTGCCATAGCGGGCAACGCGGCCGACGTCGTTACGGCCCAGGTCGACCAGCATCACGTGCTCTGCGCGTTCCTTGGGGTCGGCCAGCAATTCTTCCGCCAGTCGGCGGTCTTCTTCTTCGCTCGCGCCGCGGCGCCGCGTACCCGCCAAAGGTCGAACGGTCACGCGGCCGTCCATCACGCGGACCAGGATCTCCGGCGAACTGCCGACCAGCGTGGCTTGCGGCGTGCGAAGGTAGAACATGAAGGGACTTGGATTCACGACGCGCAGCGTGCGGTAAATCTCGAACGGCGGCGAATGCACCGTCGTTTGCAGCCGCTGGCTCAGGACGACCTGAAAAATGTCGCCGGCGCGAATGTACTCCAGGCACTTTTCCACCGCGGCCTCGAAGTCCTGCTCGCGGAAGTTCGAGCGGAAGGACAACTGCGGATCACCGTGCAATTCGATATCGGTCATCTGCAAACCGACATCGGGCGAAGCCAGCCGCGCGACCAGGTCGTCCACGCGGCGGCAGGCGTCGGCGTACGCCGTTTCCAAATCCGGCTGCTCGCCGTCCAGACGCGCCATGGCAACCACGGTCAGCGTCTTGCGGACGTTGTCGAAGATCACCAGATGATCGAAGAAAGCGAACGCCAGATCCGGCAAATTGCGGTCGTCGGCCGGAGCGTCGGGCAGGTGTTCGGCGTAACGGACCGTGTCGTAGCCGGCGTAACCAACGGCGCCGCCGCAGAAGGGGGGCAGCTCGGCCAGCGTTGCCGCACGGACCGCGCTGACGCGGCGCTGCAATTCGGCCAGCGGGTCGTCGGCCTCGAACTCCTCGCTGCTCGGCTGGGCGCCGGTCAAGTCGGTGACGGTCACCTGCTTTCCGCGGGCTTCGATCAACAAATACGGATCGGCCGCCAGAAAGCTGTAGCGGCCCACCTTTTCGCCGCCGATCACGCTTTCGAACAGGCACGCCGAGGCGCCGGAATCGATCTTTCGAAAAGCCGTGACCGGGGTCAGCGTGTCGCCGGTCAACTGGCGGTAGACGGGGACGAGCTGAACGCCGTGAGCCAGGCGGGAGAACGTTTCAAAATCAGGGCAATGTGTCATGGGAGGGCCAGCTTAGCACCCCGCCCTGACAGCGGCAACTGCACGCGGGTCCGCCCACCTATCCGTTTCCATGCGCAAGGCTTACGTCGGTTCGCCCCGCTTCAGCTCGGGTTGACAGTGAGGGGGGGACTGTTAGAATTCCCGCAGCGATTTTCGACCTGACCAAATGTGCGCTGTTAGGCGTTAAAGATTGGTGCGATGAAGTGCCTTAAGTGCGAAAAAACGGCCACATTTCACATCACCGAGCTGACGGGCGGCAAACCTCAGGAATTACACCTGTGCGAGGAACATGCCCGTGAGTATCTGACCGAGTCGGATAACGAACCCTCCTCGGGCAGCGCCAACCTGGCCGGAGCGCTGGCGCAGCAACTGGTTGGCGGCACCGCCGAAGAACTGGCCCGGCTGGACCAGCAGGCCTGTCCGATATGCGGCATTACCTTCTTCGAGTTCCGCAATCAGGGCCGCCTGGGCTGCCCTCACGATTACATCTGTTTCCAAAAGGAACTCGATCCGCTGATTTTGAACATCCACGGCGAGAGTTCCCACGTGGGCAAGCGGCCCAGCCGCTCTCCCTTGAATACCGAGCGGCAGACGGAACTGATCCGGCTGCGACGCGAAATGAAAGAAGCGATCCAGAGCGAAGAGTACGAGCGAGCGTCCAAACTTCGCGATGAAATCCGACAGATCGAAAGGTCTTCTTAACGTCGTGCAACTTGACCAGCTAGCGCGCAGCAGCGGCGAATGGCTTCGCGGGACCGGCCCCGAGTCGGATATCGTGATCAGCAGCCGCATCCGATTGGCCCGCAACCTGGCCGACTTTCCCTTTATAAGTCGGGCCAACGGAGCGGACCGCGCCGAATTGGAGCGCACGCTGCGAGAACGGATTCTGCAACTTCCGGATTCGCGGCTGGAATACGTCGACGTCAACAAGCTGGAACCCCTCGACCGCCAATTCCTGGTCGAACGCCAACTGATCAGCCGGGAACACGCCGAAAGCGAGGGCGCACGCGGCGTGGCGATCGATCCCAGCGAGCAGGTCAGCCTGATGATCAACGAAGAGGACCATCTGCGCATCCAGGTGATGCACAGCGGCCTCGATTTGCAGGCAGCCTGGGAACAGACCAACACGCTGGATGACCTGATCGAAGCCAAGGTCACCTATGCTTTCAATGAACGGCTTGGCTACCTGACCGCCTGTCCCACGAACGTCGGCACGGGCATGCGGGTCAGCGTGATGCTCCACTTGCCGGCCCTGGTCATCACGCGCCAGATCGACAAGCTGTTCCGCTCGCTGCAGAAAATCAGCCTGGCGGTGCGCGGCCTGTACGGCGAAGGCTCGCAGGCGATGGGCGATTTCTACCAGATCAGCAACCAGATCACGCTCGGCCGCAGCGAAGAAGACCTGGTCAAGCAGGTCGGCGACGTCGTGCCGACGATCATCGACTACGAGCGCAAGGCCCGCGACTTCCTGATCCGCGAAAGCCACGAGAACCTGCACGACCGCGTGAGCCGCGCTTACGGCATTCTGCGGACCGCGCAGACGATCAGCTCCGAAGAGACCATGCACCTGCTTTCCAGCGTGCGGATGGGAGTCAACCTGGGATTGATCTCCGAACTGGAAATCCCCACGCTCAACAAGCTGT
>DASZUP010000366.1:0-4379 GCA_035547635.1 Pirellulales bacterium | reverse complement strand
CGTCTCATTTGACCTCCACGCGCGAGCTGGTCTGCAATAAATGCCCTTGCCCTGCTGACAAACATGACGTTCGGGACTTCTTGCGCGAGTTCTCTCACTTCAGGTCCGGAAGGCCAAAAAGTGCCCAAGTCGAGTCGCATTCGTGGAGGTCTGACGTGGGCGTGTCCGGGGCCGCGTTCGGCGCTATACTCTCGATAAACCTCGTGCCGGCAACTAATTGTCCCCAGAAGTCAGGGACACTTGACGGCTGGTAGGTCTCTCTCGACGCCCTCGGCGACTATCGGCAGGTTGCCGCGCCGTCAATCGCCTGTATTCCCCCTCGTTTTTCTGCGTTTGCCCGGCTCTTGCCGCGGGCGCCGTGGCGGTCGATTACACACGAATCAAAAACGGACGTGCGCGCGGCGGTCGATGCCACCCCGTGGCGAAAATGCACGCTGCGTTGGCGCCAAAACGAATGACCAATCGGACCGTCAGCGAAAATGCACAGTCAAGGCGTACGCTTTCCGCCACTGGAGCTTATGCTCTGGGCCGCCAACCGTCTGGCGGGCGGGACGCTTGCGCACTCCCCGGCCCCGCATAGGGTCGCGGCACGATCAACTCGTCACCGGCCGGTTCGGGTTGGTATCGTATTGACTGGTCTTGAGGAGGAGCAACTGGACGTCGTCCCAGCCCACGCCGCCCGCCAGCAAGTCGAAGAAACCGTCATTGCCTTGCGGCTGGCTGTTGTAGGGCCCCTGCAGGTAGAGGTTTTCCCAACCGTCGCCGGCGATGGTCGCCAACTCGGTCGAGCCGGCGCCTGCCGGGGCGCCCGGAACTGGCAATGGGTGGCTGTTCGTGCCGCCCGCCGCCGGATAGAAACTGTCGAGCACGAGATGTGCTGCTTCAGGCGAGGAAAGCAGTTCGCGGATGATGCCGTCGCGACCGCCCGCGCCGCGAACCGTCAGCTCGTTGGTCCAAAAGCCCAAGCCTTGTCCGTCGGCGGTTCGTCCGAAGACGTCTTGGTAAACGGCGTTGATCCAGCTTTGCGGAGTGTTGCCGGCCTTGATGTAGAACTCGTCGGAGCCGAAGAAGGCCGCCACGATCGCTTTCTCGTCGGCGCTGCCGGCGGCTCCGCCCGGCGTGCCGGGACTGCCCATCTTGCTCGTCCAGTATTGCAGGCTGGGGGCGTCTGGCGCGCGACCCAGAATAACGTGATAAAGGGTCGCGATGTAGTGGACCGCATACTCGTGCGAGTTCAGGAATGCCTGGACCACCTGCGCCTGTCCCGCGGAATTATTGTGCTGTTTCAAATAGTTGACCCAAAACGAATCGCCGGGAGCATCGGGTTCGCGGCCGAGCAGCTCGCGATAGAGGTTCTGCACGAACGTCTGCGGCGTTCCGTCGCCCGGCTGTCCAGCCAGCAAGGCAATGGCCGGCGGCGTGGTGAAGTCGACCGTTGATCCGGCCACAGTACCGCCGGCACTGGCGGCCACGGCGCGGAAATAATAGGTCGTGCCCGGCGTCAATCCGGTCGCTGTAGCGGAGACTGCTTGTGCAGTTAAGCCCGTCAACGGTGAGGGCTCCGCGGCTACCGTCGGCGGCGAAAGCTCGATGACTCGACTGTTGCCGGTGTCGGCGACGAAGACGTCGCCGGTCGCGTCCACCGTGACGCCGATCGGTTGTTTAAACGCGGTGCTAATTGTGTTGATCGTGCCATCGGGCAGGATCTCCTTGACGGCATTGTTGTTCTCGTCGGCGACGAAAACGTTTCCGGCCGCGTCCACCGCCACGCCCACCGCACCGTTAAACCCGGAGCCGATAGTCTTGACCGTGCCATCGGGCAGAACCTCCTTGACCGTGTTGTTGTCGCCAACGAAGACGTTGCCGGCCACGTCCACGGCCACTCCGAACGCATTGGTAGGGGCGAGGATGGTTTTAATCGTACCATTCGGCAGGACTTCTTTGACGGCGTGGTTACCGGCGTCGGCGACGAAGACGTCGCCGGCCGCATCCACCGCCACGCCAATCGCGCTGAGGAACCCAGAGCCGATAGTGTTTATCGTGCCATTCGGCAGAACCTCCTTGACGCCGGTGGAGTCGGCGACGAAGACGTCGCCGGCCGCGTCCACCGCCACGTCAGCCGGCCCTATGAACCCGGAGCCAATGTTCTTGATCGTGCCGTCGGTCAGGACCTCCTTGACGGTATTGTTACTCTCGTCGGCGACGAAGACGTCGCCAGCCGCGTCCACCGCCACGCCGGTCGGACTGACGAACCCGGAGCCGACAACCGTTTCGACGGTGGGTGCGAATGTGGGATCGCTGGAATATTGGAATCGGACGGTGGCCGTCGAGCCTTCAGGGTTGACCGACCCGTTCAGCGTCGCCTCAGTTGCCGAGATGGACGTGGCCGCTGCGGTGCTGACGACGGGCGCGGCCGACAACAGGGTGCGAGTCTCCAGCGCCTCGGCCGCCGGGACCTTCCCCCGCCGAGCTTGGCGGGGCATACGCCGGACTCGACCGTACGGTTTTCCCGTCAGCAGACCAGTGATCCAGGGATGCCATGGTCGACGCGACATCGTTCGGGCCTCCGTCTTGAATGGTTAACGCCCCGCCCAGCGTACAGCCAATCCATTCATGACTGTGGCGGCTAGCAACGAAATTCCGGCAATGCGGCGGTGAATTGCCTTCTCACGAGCCCAGCCGCAGTCCAGCGCATCAGCCAGACGCGCGGCCGGCTGGACTGTGACGCCAAGGTTTGCGGGCCGTGCCGTAACCCAGCGTAATGCTTGTTCACTCGTCAAAGATATCGTAACGATCGGATTGGATTAACTCTACATCTCCGTAGAGAGCGAATTGGTTGCTGCTTGAAATGCCTCGCTGCTGGACCGGCGTGAAGGGTACGCCGGAGCTGCCAGGCGGCGCAGGTGAAAGAATGTTGGAGGCCGGTCGCCTGACGTTTGGCCGAAGTCTGATCGGCCAATATTGCGGCTCCCTCGCCGATCACGGCGCCAGCAGGTGCCCCCAGCAGCAGCTCAACGATTGCCGTTTGCGCGCGGCGGTCGATGCCGGCCCCGTGACGAAAATGCGCGCTGCGTTCGCGTCGAAGCCAACGGCGAAAGGGACGGCCCGTGGAAATCTGTAGTTAAGGCATGCACTTTTCCGTGCCGGCGGTCTGAACCGGTGCAAGAAGCCTTCTGCAGCCCGGATTACGGCGAGGGTAAGATGCAGCTAACCCATGATTCGACACCGGCGGCCCTCGGCGCCGTTTGGGGCACCCGCGAGATATTCGGGAAATCCTTCTGGCCCGCTTCCGCTCCAGGTGCTCGTCCAGCGCCGAGCTATGGATCGAATTCGCTCGCAGCGCGCCGATATGCACATGGTTCGCGCTGGAAAGTGAAGCTTTGCACAGTCAATGCCGAGTCTTCCTCGCGTCCATCACGACGCCGTCATCGATTGAACGGCTTTGGTACGACTGTTGCCTTTCGGGACCAAGGATTTTGGAGAACCTCTTCGAAGGAGCAACGCGATGAGCACTTCTGCGGACCTGTTTCGACCGTCGCCGGTTCGTCGCCGCAGATGGTTCAAATCATGGGGAGTCTCCGCGTCCTGGCGAAAGCGAAGGCCGGCGTTCGAAAACCTCGAAGGACGCGCCCTCTTGTCGGCTCAAGGGCTGGATGCGCAGTTCGCTCAAGAAGGCATAGCGACCACGGCGTTCAGCGGCAATCATAACCTTGTCAACGCGATAGCGGTCCAAAGCGACGGCAAGCTCGTGGCCGTAGGCGCTTCGCAGTTGCTGGTCCAGACCACGCCCGACATCACGACGATCTCCAGCGGCTATGCCATGGCCCGCTACAACGTCGACGGCAGCCTCGACACGACCTTCGGCAGCGGCGGCAAGATCGAAGCCAGCCTGGTCACGGGTAATTTCGGCGCGGACGACGTGGCGATCCAGAACGACGGCAAGCTCGTGGTCGTGGGTTCTGACGGATTGTCTCGGTATAACAGCGATGGCTCGGTCGATAGCAGTTTCGGGACCAACGGCGTCGTCAGCGGCGGCATCGGCCCTTGGGTCGGGCTGCACGGCGACAAGATCGTCACTGCGGGTTCGAGTTCCAGTTCTGGCCTGCGGCGTTTTAACGCCGACGGCTCGCTTGACACGACCTTCGGCGAGCAAGGCGTCGTCAGCGGTCCGTCGTTCGGCCAGTTCGTCATCGACGGCCTGGGCCGCATCATCGTGGTTACCGGCGTTGACACGATTGCGCGCTATACCAGCAGCGGCCTGCTCGATACGACCTTCGGCAACAGCGGCCAGGTCACCGTGCCCGAGGCGACCCGGAGCGGCGACACGCAACGCGTCGCTCTCGCCCCCGACGGCAAGATCATCTGGGCCAGCAGTATTT
>DASZUP010000365.1:0-6774 GCA_035547635.1 Pirellulales bacterium | reverse complement strand
GCGGCGTGTTCCGCCGAGGTGCGAAAGCCGGGCAGCACAATCTCGTCAGGCCCGCCCCAAGGCAGCATCAGCCACTGCGCCAAGGCGGAGTCGGCCTGCTTGCCGTGGTTGAATGTCAACGGCGACCAACCGTAAGGGTTTCCGTTGCCGGGGGCGATCTCCCCATAAACCACCAGGCGATCGAACAGGCAGCCGAAGATCGAAGACGGGGCCGGCAGTTTTCCGGAGATCGCCATCGCGCCGGGCACCACGCGGCTCAAGTCGTTGTAGGCGTCGAGCGATACCTCGTCTTCGTCTCGCGGAAACAACCTGCCCAGCGCCACGGCCGTATTGAGACCTTGCCGCCGGCGGCGCGGATCTCCCACGGCCAGACCGACCGTCGGCGCGTAGCGAATGCGGACTTTGGAAATCAGCGAGGCCGTCCCCTCGCCGTCGGGCACTTGCAGGGCCTCGAACGGGACATACCACAGCAGGCCGTCGGGCACGATGGCCAGCTCCTGAAACATGTCGCCGCCCAACTCGGCCTTGCTGTCGGTCGTGAGCGAGTCAAGCACGTCCTTGGCGAGCGTCTTCCAGGCGTCGTCCGCCAACTCGTCCAGCTTCATTTCCTTGTTCTGCTCGAAGTTGCCCCATTTCTGCAGCATCCACTGCACCTTGCGCACGAACGTTTTCGGCGATGACTTGATCGGCCAGTAACCGTACTTGTCGTTGGTCATCAAGAACGCATAGGCCTGCCGCGACGTGGAAAAGAAGGACAGCAGCCCGTGCCCCTTGGGCAGCGCTTCCTGCACGGCCTTCGTGCTGCGGATGGGCGGAAACAGCAGTTGGCACGGCTCTCGCCGCAACGCGATCTCACGCAGGATGACCTCTTGCTCGGCGCTCACCTGGGCCAGTTCCTGCAGTTTGGCCTCTTGTTCCTTGACGGCGTCTTCGTCGGCCGGCGTCAGCGGCGCCTGCCGCAACTCCATCTGCAATTGTTTGGCGCGACGCGAGCGCTGCACGTAGCCCGTATATTTCGCTTCCAGCGCCACGCGCTGCTGGCGGGCTTCCTGATCGAGCACCGCTTCCGGGCCTTCCAACAGCCAGCGCAAATTCAGCAGCCGGCCGCCCAGGTCAAGCGTGGACATGAACCGGTGACGCCGCGCCAAGTCGGAGATTTCGAGCGCCCGCTCGTGCTCTTTGCGGTTCATCGCCAATTCGAACCAGTGCTCGTAAGCCTCCAGGTGCGGCGCCACCAGCACGGTCAGCGATTCCATCGGGTCGGTCGCCCAGTCGGCAGGCGTCGGATCGCGGAGCACCAGCTCGAACAGGTCCATGGCGGAGCGGTCCGTCAAGGTGTTCGTTTTCCACAAGTTGTCGACCGTCGTAATATGGAACAGCCAGAGCGAGCCGCCCGCTTGAAACGTCATGGCCGCCGCCAGCGAGACGTTGCCGGCGACGCCTTCGGCCAGCTCGTAAGAAGCCAGCGCCTTGAGAAAGTTGAGCTTGGCGCCGAGCCGCCCTATCAGAACATTGGTTCCGGAGCAGGCCACGGTGGCCGTTCCCAACAGTCCCATCGCCTCGCTCGGGCGTTCGATGGCGCAGAAGTTGTCTGCCGACAGCGCCAGCATCGAGGTCTGCAGGTTGATCATTCCTTGCGCGGCGGCCCAGGTCGTGGCGGCGGCCAGCGGTTCGTACATTTGCAGTTGGTTGCCCACCATGTGCGCCGAGTAGCCATAACGCAAGGCTTCTTCGGCGATGGTCATATCATTGAAGTTGCAGGCCGAGGCCGAAGCCTCCAGGAAAAAGCCTTTGGCGGCCGCCACGTTGCCGGACATCATGGACAACTGGCCCAGTCCCAGCAGGGCGTAGCAGGTGACTTGATGGTCGAAGCCGCCGGCGACGATGCCGGCCGTCAGAGACTTCACCGCCTCGTCGTTCTTGCCGGCGGCCATGTAAGCCAGACCCAGCTCGACCTCGACAAAGGAGCCCGACCAGTGAGCCGGCAGCGCCGGACGTTGCGCCAGGGCGTTCAGCACGGAATGCGTCAGCGGATGCCGGGGCGCCACCGGACCGAGCAGCTCGCGCCAACGGTACAAGGCCAGGCAGGTGCAGCGCACGATCTCTTGCGGCACGATCGGCACGGCCTGGGCCATCTGAACGACGCCGCCCTGAAAGACCTGGTTGTTGTTGTTGATCCGTCCCTGCATGATCGGCACGCTGGGCGGATACTGGCCAATTCCTGCGCCGCGCATCGAGGCATACCACGGCGCAAATTGAATCTGTCCCGGATTGGCCGGCGGAATGAGCGGTTGGAATTGTACGCTGGCCAGCCACGAGGGGAACGCCACGTACAGGCTCAAGGCGTTCTGGAAGCAGCCCAGCGCCAAGGCGTTCTGGCCCATCTGGTAATAGCACTCGCCTTGCATTGCCTGGTAGCAAATCGAGTCGATCCAGTTGCCGCCGGTGGCCGGCACCAACGGGTTCTTGACCGACTGCTGCTGCATCAGCACGAACGTGCCCAGCGCGGCCTGATAGTTGCCGGAGTACAACACCGGCAAGCCGCCGAAATAGGCGGGCGTCGGATACGGCCCTTGCGCGCGGCTCTCGGCCGCCAGGGCGGCGCAGACCGCAAGTGCGGCCAGCGTCTTCACCACAAAGGCGCTGCCCATTCGATCTCTTGACGCGAGCAAACGAGACGGGGACATGGCATCTTCTCCATATCGAGAGGATTAGCACCAGCATACCGCGGCGGAGGCAGGCAAGCAAAAGGCCCTGGCTGATTTGTAAGCTTCCCGCCGGGCCAGCCAGGCAGCGGAATTGCCGCATTTTCCATGGCTTTCGACCTGTGCGTCCCTCTCAAGCGGCACACGCCGGCGAACATGAATAGCCCACGATTGGGCAGCTCGCAGGAGCCGCATTCGCCCGGATTGCGCAGGGCCGATACCAACCCGAAGGGCAAGCGAGGGAATGGCGCAGGGCCGATACCAACCCGGAACGCAAGCGAGGGAATGGCAAGGCGGCCGCCTCGAAAGCCCTCGCTCGCGCTTCGGGTTGGTGTGTTTCCTTGCAACTGATTGCCGCCGTTATGTTTGCGCTTCGACTGTTCGGTGCGCAATCCGCGTTAGACGGCCTTGTAACGGAATTCGCCAGAATTCCCGTCCGCGGAGCGCTTCCACGCTGGAACGCTAGCGTAATCAAGCCATTTTTCAGCGCCCGATGCCAGCCGTGCTTCAAGAAACCGTTGCGGCCGCCTGGTTTTCCTCCGGCTCGGCGTTTTGACTCGCCGACGCGAACAAGATGGCTCTCTTCCTCAGTTCCCGAGGCTCTTAGAAACTGCGTGATTGGATGCTTGTCCGACGGACGGAACCGCGGCCGTGGCCCACTCGCGCGCCACCGCAAAGTCTGCCGGGTTTGTGAACATGTGTCGCCCGACGAGGAGGAAATCGCCGTGCCAGAGCCGCGCCAAAATGCGATCTTCGCTGACTTCGATGGAATCGCATGCCGCCCAACTAATCGCGGTGTAGCCGCGCAGGTAGTACACGGCGATGCCCGTGGGCGAGAGCCAGCCGTCCACTCTCCCGACCTCGACGTCAGGATCTGCCTGCACGTCCGACTTGGCGATCCGCTGCCGCACGGCTGCCCCGATCACGATCAACAGGAAGATTCCGACGGAAATCAGTTGCGCCCAGACCTCCCACTTGAACTCGCGGCCTGTCGCAAGCCCAATGCCCAACAGGATCGACAACACGACAAAACAGACGCCGAGCCAAATGTAGATCGCCTTGTGCACTCGCCCGCCTTGGGCGTCTTGGTTGCCTGCTGCGAGGGATTGGACCAGGTCGCCTTGGCGCAACGGTCCTCGGAAAGTCTGTCGCTGCGAGTCGTTCTGCATCTCCAGCGGCACGGGAAGCTCGTGCTCTGCGACGCGCACCGTTTCGATCGGCAGCGTCTTCCCTGCTTGCCTGCGTTCTTTGACGAACGTCTTTAGCTCGTTGACGGTTCGCGGCGGTTGGCAGTCGGCCACGGGCAACAATACGGCCCGCAAGGCCCTGGCATCGAAGCCTAAGCGAACGCAGGACAATCCTGTATCGACCAGTGCCAGCGCCCCGTACGGAAATCGCATGGCAAAGCGGTTGGTTTCCACGTCAACGTGCTGATCTTCAAGTTTCACGCGGTATTTGCCTGCGAATTGGCCGTTCCAACGCAGCCACCGCCTGGCGTGCCACGCCCCGAACTGCTGGACGAGCCCCACGACAATCATGCCGAAGGCAAGGCAAGTGCTGAGCGTCCAGCGGATCAGCACAGGCAGCCTGTCCCCGGCGCCCATGACCCAGACGATTCCGAAGACGAACGCCGCGGCCAGCGTCGATGCGGCGAGTCCGATAATTCGATCGGCGAGCGAACGATGTGAAAACAACCGCGTCGCGCGGCTTTGATCGAACTCGCCCTCAAAGCAAGCAAACATTCGCGTTGGGTGAGAACTCAATGGTGAATGGTGATCGACCGGGCCGGTCGGCGTTTTTTGAAACGCGCTGGTATTGTAGTCGGCGGCATCAGCCCGTGCAGCACCGCCGCAGGGCTCTTCGCCATTCGCCGCGTCAAGTCTCCTCGCTCGATCGCAAAGATGTAGCGGAATTACTCCGAAAATGCGCGAGCGGCAACCCAAACGGCGAGGCCCGGGAAGACGCCCTTTAAGGCAAAAAAATGGCTGGCAAAAAGATGAAGACAGGGATTGGAGAGGATTCACGGGAGAGCAAGCCGGCGGTACGTCCACTGTGACAATCGCCCCGCTTCCTGTTCCCCTGTTTTTGCCCTCATCTTTTTGCCATCCCTGTCCGAACCGCTTGGATGCGGCATTTTCATCATCTAACGAACCTGGCCACCTTTGACTCCGCACCTGGCGCCCACGCTCTGCGTAGGCGCCCGCCTTCCGACGCTCCGCGTCATCTGCGATGAGCAACGATTTCCATCCTTTCTCTCCGTCCGGTCGCAAAGACGTAGCGGAGTTACTCCGAAAACGCGCGAACAACTACCCGAGCCGCCAGGCCCGGCAAGACGCCCTTTAAGGCAAAAAAATGGCTGGCAAAAAGATGAAGACAGGGATTAGAGAGGATTCGCAGGAGAGAAAGCCGGCGGTACGTCCACTGTGACAATCGCCTCGCTTGCGGTTCCCATTTTTTTGCCCCCATCTTTTTGCCATCCCAGTCCGAGCTGCTTGGATGCGGCCTTTTTATCACCTAACGAACCCGGCCACCTTTGACTCCGCGCCTGGCGCCCACGCTCTGCGTAGGCGCCCGCCTTCCGGTGCTACGCAACTTGTGCGATGAGCAACGATTTCCATCCTTTCTCTCCGTCCGCTCGCAAAGACGTAGCGGAATTACGCCGAGAATGGGCTGCGAGCAAAAACCCGAACCGCCAGGCCCGGGAAGACGCCCTTTAAGGCAAAAAAATGGCTGGCAAAAAGATGAAAACAGGGATTGGAGAGGATTCGCAGGAGAGAAAGCCGGCGGTACGTCCACTGTGCCAATCGCCCCGCTTCCTGTTCCCATTTTTTTGCCCTCATCTTTTTACCATCCCTGTCCGAACCGCTTGGATGCGGCATTTTCATCATCGAACGAACCTGGCCACCTTTGACTCCGCGCCGGTGGGAATCTCCACATGCGGGCGCCTGGGCGCTGAGCCTCAGCGAAGCCCCAGTTCCTCCCACCACCGACCTGGTCCGACAATTCACAAATGAAGTCCCATGAAGATGAGTTTTTAGCCACAGAGAACACCGAGGGCACAGAGGAGATGGACGAAAACTACCCATGACCCGAGGCACGCTGGGCAGATGACAGACTCGCCCCTGACTTCTCTCTGTGCCCTCGGTGCTCTCTGTGGCCAAATCAATTCCGTCTGTTTGTCAATCTGGATCAACTCTGGCGTTCTTGGGCTGTTGCTTGCAAAGATTGCCAGTCCGGTCGAACTTTCCCGCACGGACCTGGCCACCTTCGCCGGGGCGGGGGCGCATCGTCGGCTTTTCGCTCCGCGAAAGCACGCGCCTTCGCGGAGAGCGGCCCGACGCGAAGATGGCCGCGCTTCCAAGTTTTCCCACAAACCTGGCCACCTTTGACTCCGCGCCTGGCGCCCACGCTCTGCGTAGGCGTCCGCCCTCCGACGCTCTGCGTCTTCTGCGATGAGCAGCGATTCCCATCCCTATTCCCCCGTCCGCTCGCAAAGACGTAGCGGAATTACGCCGAGAATGGGCTGCGAGCAAAAACCCGAACCGCCAGGCCCGGGAAGACGCCCTTTAAGGCAAAAAAATGGCTGGCAAAAAAATGAAAACAGGGATTGGAGAGGATTCGCAGGAGAGCAAGCCGGCGGTACGTCCACAGTGACAATCGCCCCGCTTCCTTTTCCCATTTTTTTGCCCTCATCTTTTTGCCATCCCTGTTCGAGCTGCTTGGATGCGGCCTTTTTATCACCTAACGAACCCGGCCACCTTTGACTCCGCACCTGGCGCCCACGCTCTGCGTAGGCGCCCGCCCTCCGACGCTCCGCGTCATCTGCTGTACGCAACGGTTCCCATCTCTATTCCCCCGTCCGATAGCAAAGACGGCCATCCTCTCGAACTTTCCCGCACGAACTTGGCCACCTTTGACTCTGCGCCGGTGGGAATCTCCACATGCGGGCGCCTGGGCGCTGAGCCTAGGCGAAGCCCCAGTTCTTCCCACCACCGACCTGGTCCGACAATTCACAAATGAAGTCCCATGAAGATGAGTTTTTAGCCACAGAGAACACCGAGGGCACAGA
>DASZUP010000364.1:0-10332 GCA_035547635.1 Pirellulales bacterium | reverse complement strand
TAACATAGATATCTTCCCTCAGGTTGAAGTCGCCCGATGCTGGCGAAACGGTGACCGTGCCGACGACCGGATCCGTATTGTCATTGGTCGGCGCGGGGGTGAGCGTCAACGTGCTGTTGTCGGAGAGCGCCACATAAGTCTGTTTTTTGCCGTCGGCCGTACTATCAAGGACGCGAATGGCCGTCGATCCCGTCGCACCGGCATTGACGGTGAACGTGAGATTGAAGGCGATGCCCGAGAAATCGCCGCTCAGCCCCTGCGTGGAAATGGCGGCCAGAACCAGGGTGTTGCCGCTGTTGTTGTAGTTGGCGTTCGATTGCACCAGCCAACTCTGTCCGCCGCTCGTCAGCAGCGAGCCTGCGTCGATCGAATCAAGCGTCAGCACGCTCGGGTCGTAGCTCACGACCGCTTGAATCGCTTGCACCGGATTGCCGCCGGAGAGGTTGTCGTTGCCGTCGCTCAGCGTAATCGGGACGGTGATTTGGCTCCCCGCCGCGGCCGACAAACTGCCGACGCTGAATGCGGCATCGCTGGCGCCCGCCGTCGCGGGCGCCGAAAGAGTACGGGAAACAGGCGCGCCCGCGACAGGCCCGACGAACGTCGAGCTGGCGGCCAGCGACGTCGGCAAGGGCGGAATGTCGGAAACCGACAAACCGACGGCCGCCTTGAGGATGTCTCGCGCGTCGAACAGGCCGACCGTCGACCCGCCCGAAACGCCGCCAACGACCAGCGGGTCGATCAGCGGATAGGCGGGAAAGCCGCTATCGACGGCCACGGCGACCTTCAAAACGGCCAGGGCGTCTTGCAAAGAGTAGCTATTGATCGCGTACCCGCCATGCCCGTCGGAGGTGAGCAGCGCCGCCTGTGCGTCCCCCGCGTAGGCGACCGTTTGCAGCGCGTCGTCCGCCAAAGAGCCGATGGCGCCGCCGTTGACGTTGAGGTTGGCGAGTCGCAGCACCTGCGCTTGTCCGTACGCACTGGCCGCTGAGGCCGGTACGTTCGCCCGGATGTCGATCAGATCCTTGTTCATCGCCGCGGCCAGCGGCGTGGGGCTGCTGAATGTGAGCCGGGCCACGCCCGATTGAGGAAACGTCAGCGTCTCGCTGGCGCCCGCAACGCTCGTGCTCGCGCCAGTGATCGTTAACAACGCGGGGTTGTAATCAATGTCGACGGTGAGCGAAGTGATGCCCGCCGCATTGCTGACCGTCAGCGGAATGCCGGTGGAGTCGCTGGCCGGGATGTTCACATTCTGACCGGGTCCGCGGGCGAAATTAGGCAGGCCCATCGTGACCGAGCCGGCCGCAGGGGCGGCGACCGTGAACGTCGTTGCGTAATTGTGGCCCGGGGCGCCGTCGCTTCCCATCAACAGCGTTCCGGAGGGAGTTTCAAAACCGTTCGTCGCACTGCGGAACGTTACGGTGTAGTTGTCCGGCGGCAAGACTCCGGCCGTAGCGATGAACGTCAACGACTGATTGCCGGAGTCGAGGACCAGCGAGCCGTTAATGGCGCCCGCGCTGGCGCCGACGAGCGTCACATCGGCTGGTCCGAGATGGGCGGTTTGCGCGTCGTACAGGTTCAGCGCGCTCGGTTCGATCGGCTGACTGAACGTTGCCGTAAAGCCGGTCTTGGTCGGTTGCAGCGCGGTGACCGACAATCCGAAGGCGACCGTGCCGAACACCGGGTCGCTCGCGTCATTCGTGGGCGCCGGGTTCAAGGTCAGCTTGCTATTGTCCGCCAGACCCACCGAGGTCTGATACTGGCCATCGGCCGTGCTGGCGCGGACGTAGACTTTGGTTACGCCGGTCGCGCCAGGGTTGACGGTAAAGGGCAGGTCGAAGGCGTCGCCCGAAAAGGCGCCGCTCAGTCCTGTCGCCGAAATTGCGCCCAGCACGATCGTATTGCCGCTGTTGTCATAGTTCGAATTGAAGACGGGGATCCATCCGGACAGCAGCGAACCGAGCGAGATATGGTTGGGATCAAGCGTGAGCACGCTCGGATCGTACGTCACGACCGCCAGGATGGTTTGCACCGGGTTGGCGGCCGGCAGGTTGTTGCCGCCGTCGCTGAAATTGATCGGCACGGTGATCTGCATCCCTGCCGCGGCGGACACGTTCCCTACGCTAAGCGCCGTTTGGCCGCCGTTTTGCGGCGAAACGTGCAGCGTGAAGCTCTGCACGGCGTCGGCGCCCGCGCCGTTGTGGGCCGTGATCATAAGCTGATAATCGCCCGCGGGCGTGGCCGCCGTGCTGGCCAGCGTGGCCGTGCCATTGCCGTTATCCGTGAACGTCAGCCCCTTGCCGCTGGGCAAGCCGGTTTCGCTGAGCGTCGGCGTCGGCGAGCCGCTGGTCGTAACGATAAAGATTCCGGCGACGCCCGCCGTGAAAGTGGCGGAGTCGGCGCTCGTGATGTGCGGCGCCTGAGAAATCGTGGAAACGGTGACCGTGCCGAACACCGGATCGCTGGCGTCGTTCGTGGGTGCGGGATTGAGCGCAATCGGGTTGGAATTCTCGTCGTCGACCTCGGTGTCGTACGTGTGCGGCGGCGAGACGCTGTTGTCGGTATAGGTCGACGCCACGCTGACCTTGGTCGAGCCGCTTGCGCCGGCGGCGATCTGGAAATCGATCAGGAAGATGCTGTCCGAGAAGGACCCCGTCAGGCCGTTCGTGCTGTACGCCTGCAGGTACAGTTCTCCATGCACATTGTCAGGCGTGCCTTGGATAAAGCTCCAGCCGGAGTCAAGAGCTCCTAGCGACGCCGATACCGCGGTCAGCCTGGTTGGGTCGAAGCGGACGACGACCTGGACCGCGCCGACGGCGTCGAGTCCGGAAAGGTTCTGGCTGCCGTCGCTGAGCTTGATCGGCACGGTGACATTGCCGCCCGCCGCGCCGCTCGCGTCTCCCACGCTCAACGCGACCGAATTTTGGGTCACATGGCTGACGGTGAGCGTGAAGCTTTGCGTGGCATCTGAGCCGACGCCGTTGTGGGCGGTGATGGTGAAGGAATAGTTGCCGGCGGGCGTGGCCGCCGTGCTGACCAGCGCCGCCGTGCCGTTGCCGTTGTCGGAAAAGGTCAAACCCATCCCGCTAGGCAAACCGGTTTCGCTGAGCGTCGGCGTCGGCGAGCCGCTGGTGGTGATGGTAAAAGATCCGGCGACGCCTGCCGTGAAGGTGGCTGAGCTGGCGCTGGTGATGTGCGGCGCCTGCGTTGCCGTAGAAACGGTGACCGTGCCGAATACGGGATCGCTGGCGTCGTTCGTGGGTGCGGGATCGAGCGCAATCGGGTTGGAATTCTCGTCGTCGACCTCGGTGTCGTACGTGTGCGGCGGAGAGACGCTGTTGTCGGTATAGGTCGACGCCACGCTGACCTTGGTCGAGCCGCTTGCGCCGGCGGCGACCTGGAAATCGATCAAGAAGATGCTGTCCGAAAAGGAGCCCGTCAGGCCGTTCGTGCTGTAGGCCTGCAGGTACAGTTCGCCATGCACGTTGTCAGGCGTGCCTTGGATAAAGCTCCAGCCGGAGTCGAGGGCCCCTAGCGACGCCGATACCGCGGTCAGCCTGGTCGGGTCGAAGCGGACGACGACCTGGATCGCGCCGACGGCGTCGAGTCCGGAAAGGTTCTGGCTGCCATCGCTGAGCTTGATCGGCACGGTGACATTGCCGCCCGCTGCGCCGCTCGCGTCTCCCACGCTCAAGGCGACCGTAGTCGCCGCGCTGTCGGCGTTAAGCGTCGGAGTTGCCGACGCCAGCGCAATGTTGGGCGTGGTCGTCGGCAAGGGGTAAGGCAATGGCGGAAGCGACGTGCTCAGGCCCGCAGCGGCTCGGGCAAGCACCAGCGCATCGCCTGCGCCCAGGCTCTGTTCCTCCACCGGACGTACGGCGCCAACGAGCAGCGGGTCAAGCAGCGGAAATGCGGCAAAGCCTGCATCCAGCCCGGCGCCGACGCGAGCGATCAATAGCGCATCGCCGACCTTGTACGCGGAATCGGCGGCGCCTAGCTGCCCGCGCACGTCGCCCAGATAGGCGACCGTTTCGATCGCCGCGTCGGCCAGCGAAGGGGTGGCGCCGCCGTTGATGCTGACATTGCTGACGCCCAGGATCTGGGCTCGTTTATAATGGCTCGCCGCCGAGGTCGGCACGCCGGCCTGAATGTCGATCAGATCCTGATTGACGGCGGCGGCAAGCGCAGTGGGGCTGGTGAACACGAGGCGGGCCACGCCCGAAACCGACGTGTCGAGGGTAACGTGAGCTCCCGAGACGCTCGTGGTGGCGCCTGTGATGCTTAATAACGTAGGATCGTAGTCGATGTCGACGGAAAGCGACGTGATGCCCGCCGCGTTGCTGACCGTCAGCGGAATTCCGGTGGCGGCGGTGGCCGGCACATTGACTTGCTGGCCCGGGCCACGCGCAAAATTGGGCAGGCTCACGGTAACAGTCCCGGCCGCCGGCGCGGCCACGCTGAAGCTCGTCGTATAGTTGTCGCCCGGCGTGCCGTCGCTTCCGGTCAACAACGTGCCGGATGGCGTTTCAAAGCCGTCGGCAGCGCTGCGAAGCGTGAGCGTATAGGTATCCGGCGGCAGCACGCCCGTGGTGGCGATGAAGGTCGCCGACTTGTCGTCGGGGGCGATCGCCAGCGAGCCGCTGACGTAGCCGACCTGGGCGCCGACGAGCATCACGTCGGCTGCCCGCAGGCCGTTGGCCTGCGTATCGTAGAGATGCAGCACGCTGGGATCGAACGGCTGATTGAACGTTACGGTAAAACCGCTGGCGGCGGCTTGCACTGCCGTAACCGACAGACCCGCGCCGAGATCCGCCTGGTTGCCGAAATTCAGGCCATTACGACTGACGCCGCTCACGGTCGAGATCGCCAGCGTGCCATTGCTCGGCGTCGTGAACATCCAGCCAGCCTGAAGGGTTTCCGCGATGGTATAGGCGCCAGGCCCGACCTGGTCGAATTCATAGTCGCCATTCGAGTCCGTCGTCGCGGATGCGATCACCTGTCCGACGCTGTTGCGAAGCTGGATTTGCCAGCCTGAGAGGCCCGACTCGCCAGGCTGACGGCTCCCGTCGCCGTTGGCGTCTTCGTACGCCGAGCCGGTCAGGTTTAAGCGGTGGAAATCGCCGAAATTGATGCTGAGCTGCGAGCCGCTGGCCGCCGTTACTTGGACGGCGGCGCCGCCCGCCGTGGTCACTAGCCAGCCTGTCGAAGGCTGCTGAACGACGGTATAAGTTCCGGGCAGAAGCGAACTGAAGAGGTATGCGCCTTGGGCGTCGGTAGCGACCGTCGTAAGTACATTCCCGCCGCCGTCGAGCAGCACGACGTCAGTGTTGGCCAGCGGCGGCTCTCCCTGTCCTGGGGAACCATCGCCGTTGAGGTCCTCGAACACGGTTCCGCCAATTTGCGCCAACTGCACCTCTGCAAAGTCCACGCCGCTGACGTTCGGAACGCTCGTCGTGAGCGTCACTGTCGCGACGCCGTCGGAGCCTCCTCCACCGCCGCCGCCGCCCGCCAGATCGGCGATCACCAGGTTCGCCATCGGCGATCCGCGACCGGTTACCAGGTCGTAGCCGGAGCCGGCGTTGTAGCCGTTCGAGCCCGTCGTGACATCATGAAAGTCTGCGGCGGGCAGGCCGTACAGCATGGGCAACGTCTGCGTTGGCCCGTCAAGCGCGGCCTGGCCATTGGCAACGCGTCCCTGGTTGGCGACGGCGATCAACGCGGCCCAGGCCGGCGCCGAGAAACTTGTGCCTCCGATCTGCAGCCAAGGGCTGCTGGGGTAGTCGTACGAATCGATAATTGCCACGCCGGATTGCGGATCGGCGTCGAAGGAAACGTCAGGAATGGTGCGCTTGGTCGTGCTTTGCGTGACGACTCCTTGCTGGTAGGAGGGCTGCGACTCGTACTGGCTGATCCCGCCCCCGCTTCCGCTCCAGCCCGACTCGCCCGTATAATTCCCAGAGCCATCGATGCTCAATGTGGTTCCGCCGACCGCCAGCACGTTCGACGAGAAGGCCGGATACCCGCCCGGAGCGCCGCTGTCGCCGGTCGAGGCGACGAACGTCACGCCATCGTGTCCGGACGGCGTGACGAATACGCCGCTATCGACTTGGGTTTCCGTGGACCACTCCGAGCCGCCGAAGCTCATGGAGACCACAGACACGCCCGGCAACTGACGGGCCAGATTCACGGCCGTGTAAAGGTCAATTGTCGAACTTGAATTGGCCTCGATCAGCACGATGTTCGCGTTCGGCGCCAGGGCATGGGCCCACTCGACGTCCAGCGCGGTTTCTACTTCCCAGGTGCCATGGGCGTTTCCAGCGCCGGCCGGATCGACGGGCGGGTAATTCGTGCTGCCGTCTTGCGCCATCCGCACGAAGCTCGGCGGCGCGGGCAGCCCGAATTGGGAGTCGAACGTCGCCAGATCTTGTGCGATGGTCGGAGCATCGTAGGCGTCGACGATGGCGATCGTCTGGCCGCTGCCGTCTCCCTGGATCGATCCGAACTGCACCTGGTTGAAGCCGTACGCCTGTCGGATCTGGCTGGGAGTATAGCCTTGCGGAGTCTGGGAAGCGGCGACCAGCCCGCTCGGATCCAGCCGCAGTTGAATGTAATGCTCGAGTTGTGCGTCGGCGACCGCGGCGGGCAACAGCAGCGGCGGGCTCTCCGCGCCGGCGGCGACCTGCGCCACGGCCGGCGTCGAAATCCAGCCGGCCGGCGACTCCACGACGACGTGATAGGTCCCCAAAGCGAGATTAGAAAACGCATACCTGCCGCTGCTGTCGGTGGAGGTTGATTGCAGCAGCGTATCGTTGCTGGTCTCCAGCTTGACCGTCCAATTCGCCAGCCCCGGTTCCGAGAATTCCTGCTGACCGTCGGCGTTGAGATCATTGAACACGTCGCCGGCGATCGAGCCGGAGGCCGACTGCGTGGTGAACTGGGCGCTGTTGCTGATGCCGTAATTCAGGCCGCCGCTGTACGACTGGGACTGCGTGGTGCTGATGACCCAGCCCAAATGATAGTAGCCAGGGGGCAAGCCCGCAGGGAGCGTCGATTGCAGCGAAACAATCCCGCTGTGCAGCGCCGCCAACGACGAGACATTGACCGAGCCTAGCGGGTTGGCGCCGGAGAAATTCGAGCCGTTGGTGGCGTAAAACGTCACGGTAAACGGTCCCGCGGCGCCGGTCCCCAGGTTCGTCACGGCCGCACTGGCGGTAAACGACTGGCCAACGCTCAGCGTGGCGGCGGAGATCGTCGCGGTATCCTTGTTGAACCAGTTGTCGTAAGACACCAGGTCGGGCAGATCGGTCGCCGTTCCGGCGTTGGAGATGTACGTGCCCAGGTCGCCGAACTCAGATTGGGTGATGCGCGTAAACTGGTTGTACAGCGGCGTGCCGCCGTTGGACCACTCGGACGACACGGTGGCGTAGATCGTGTCATGATTGTGATCTCCGTCATAGTTCCAGACGGGGCTGCCGCTTTGGCCTCCCATGATATCGATCGTCGTGGACTGGAGATTATTGGTATTGACGGTCTGGATCGTGCCCCCGTCATAGTATTGCGTCTCCGTCGTGGTATTGAGGTCGCCGGGATAGCCGTTGGTATTAAGAGTTCGGCCCTGAAAAAAGCTGTTGTCGTTGTTGTAGCCGTATCCCATCCAGCCGGTGAATTGGCCGATATTGCGATCGAGCGTCACATAGCCGATGTCGTAGTTGAAATCGCCGTTATTGATCCAGCCGTTGTAGGTCTGGAAATTCGTCGCCTGGGCGGCGCCGTAAGGTTGGAAATCGGAACGGAAAAAGTTGTCGCCGGAAAGCGGATCGTAAATCTTGTTGCCGTCCTGCCCCGGAGAAAAGAAGAACTCCGAGGCCCAGCCGCCGTGCGAAGCGCTGTAGACCATGTGCGCCGCCGTCAACAGCGTGCGCGGCCCTACGACGGCGGCGGAGCCGCTGAATTCGCTGCCGTCGGGGAATTTTTCCCAGATGCGGCCGGTCGTGCTCCAGGGAAACGTCACAACGGTGCTCTCGCTGATCGCTACCCGGTCGTCGCTGCCGAAGACGAAGTCAGGGGAGACGCCGCCCGCTGACGTTTCAAGCAGCGTATCGGAAGCCGTCTGTGGCGCGCCGCCCGGCGACGCGTCGGCGGTATTCGGCCCCGAGGCGGCCGTGGGCGCCGGCAAGACGGTCAGCGTATGGGCGCTCAAGTCGTAACGAATAGGCTGATCGGCCGCCGAGAGCGGCGCGGAATCCGGAGATACGCTGACTTCCGGGGCGGGGCTCGGGAGCTGGCCCGGACCGGCCAGCATGCCGTCCGAGATCAGTTGCGGCGGGGTTATAGACAATAACAATCGCTGTTCTAGTGTTTGTAATCCGAGCGCGCACGTTTGCAAAGCCTGGCGCGTGGTACGATTCTTCGCGGATCGCGGCTTGCCATCAACGCGTCTGACGGTCGCCGACAAACGTCCGGAGCTCGTAGTCATGGAGCATTCTCCTCAATGCCTGCCGCAGTGCGGTTCGGTGTCCGAACTGCAAGAAGCTGTTAAGTTTACGGGAAACGACCTGGCCATTGCGGTCGATCCGCTGCGCGCAGGAGTACGCAAATGCGCACCTGCGCGAGAACGACCGCATAGCATCCACGTATCATCCATGCCGAAAGACGCGCGGCAGACGCCCCGCCAGCCGGAGGTTCTCTCGGTCATCGCCCCACGCGGCTTGCCGCCCGATCAAGCCTTGCAATGCCCCAACCAGCTCTAAGTCGCCAATCTCAGTCCAGGTTGGAATAGGGGGTTAAGGCTAAAGTCAGAACGAGCTCGGCGCCGCGGCCTGCACGGCCCTCAGGCGCCCGAGCGGACAGCGAGGAACAAGCTGAAAGAAGGAACCCTTGCTTGCCGTTGCGCCGACCCGTCGCGCATTGGCCGGTGCTTAGCCGGGCGGCTCTCCGTGCGGGAAAACTCGCAGGCATGTAGTCGAACGCGAGCATGACGTGCGCCAATAGCTCGCGTTCAAACCCCTGTCGCGATGGCCCAGCCTTGAGCATTGTACGCCTTTGTCGGGGGCAAGCGGATTCCTAAAGTGGTGGTAGTTCTATCGGGGTCGTTCTACGATGTCAAGCATCGGCGAAGCACAAAACCTCGCGTGGCAGCGCCACGTTGCAGCGAACCGCTCAAGCTCGCAGCAGTCACCGACAGACTTCCGCGCTCCGCCGTGCAGCAGGGAAAGAAGTTGTGTTCGGCGGCGCGCAAAGACCGGGTGACGGCGCAGACGTACGCCAACAACAGGACACGCTGCTCAACTGTCTCAAGCAACGTGCGCCTGACGCCGAACAAGCCGTGCAAAACGCCGCGGTCGGCTGAACGGCGTGCCGATCCGCCGCGGCGGCTGGGGCGCGTAGTAAGGCCTGAGTTCATAGCGGCGATTCCCATGTGCGATTCCAAGTTGCGGTGGCATGCGCGGCGTCGATCTCGGTACGAGACTTCGCTGGCTCCGGAGTCCGGCGACTCGCCGATCGCAAGAGCGGCGAGATCATCCGGCTCTATTACTGATATGCGCAAAGCCGCAAAACCTGACAGAGATTTTTTCAATTTCTTGATCTTGCCGGCCGACGGAGATTTTTCTTGCTTGCCTGTCCGCTGAGGGCGTGGCAGAATCGGCTCCTCTGGATTGGGGGAAAAATGGGCCGACTTCGGGAGCAGATTTCGTGGATGCGACGCCTGTCAGTCTGCTCGAGCGAATGCGCAAACCGGGCGATGAGGCCGCCTGGCTTCGCTTCGTGGAGCTGGCTTCGCCGCTGTTGAACTCGTGGGCGCTGCGCCTCGGGCTGCAAGAGCAGGATGCCGCGGACCTGGTGCAGGAAGTCCTGACTGTGCTGGTCCGCAAACTGCCCGAGTTCTCTTATGACCGCGAGAAGAGCTTCCGCGGCTGGATGCGAGTGATCGCCACCAATAAATGGCGCGAGTGGCGCCGCCGCCCCGCGCCGGTGACGCTGGAGGACGGCGATCCGCGGCTGGATGAAGCCGCCTGCTCCGATACGGACGAGGAGTTCTGGGAACAGGAGTATCGGGACTACCTGGTGACCCGAGCTCTGAACGTGATGCGCACGGAGTTTCAACCCAGCACCTGGCAGGCTTGCTGGCAGCACGTTGTTGCCGGACGACCGCCTGCGGAAGTCGCCGCGGAATTGGGCCTCAGCCTGGCGGCCGTCTATACGGCTAAAAGCCGCGTGCTCAAAAGGTTGCGCGAAGAACTGCAAGGCCTGGTCGAATGAATCGGCGGGTTTTTCTGCAAGGTTTGGCGATCTCGCGCATAAAACCTGATAGGGCTGCAATTTTTTGACTTGGGA
>DASZUP010000363.1:0-30559 GCA_035547635.1 Pirellulales bacterium | reverse complement strand
CCGCGTTTGTCCGCCGCCTTTGGCGGCGGACAAACGCGGAAAGGGAGAACGCAAGCTTTGGCGAGGGAAGCGAGCTAGCTGAAAATCATCGCCCGACCGGGGCAAGCCCGGATCGCGGCCGAACAAGTTAGCATGATGCCGACCGGGCGAACGGTCGCCATTTTGCGCATCGACGTCAGGCATTTACGTAAGCGTGCTGTTGCCCTCATCTGCCGTATCGCGTGCAAATGTTGTCGGCTCATTGAAAAGGTGATAAGATCAAAGCCCGTTGATGAATATCTGAGTCGGATCCTGCCTGGTCTTCCCGCCTGGAAAGCAAGAAGCGCCGATGCCTGATCGACGTCTTATATGGAGAGAACTCGCGCTTAGGCGCCTGCCTGGCGCCGTGCTGCTTGTTTGTGTGCTTGCCGGCGGCCGCTCGTCGGCCGCGGCAGAAGTCCCGCTGCTGGTAGCGCCCAGCCAGATCCGCTGGGACGACGCCTTCGCCCGGCAACAACTACTGGTTAGCGCTGCGGAGCAGGACGTCACGCACGACTGCCATTACGAGAGCTCTAATCCAAGCGTCGCCACGGTCGATGAAAGCGGCTATGTCGTGCCGGTCGGTCCGGGTCAAACGGAAATTGTCATTCGCCGCGGGACGGCGGAAGCCAAGGCGACGGTGACGATCAGCGCCTTCGACAGCAGCCGGCGCGTCGATTTCGCGAACGAGATCGTGCCCCTGCTGTCGCGGTTGGGCTGTAACTCGGGCGGATGCCACGGCAAGGCAAGCGGGCAAAACGGATTCAAGCTGTCGCTGTTCGGCTTCGATCCCGCGTTCGACTACGACGCCATCGTGCTGGCCGCGCGGGGCCGCCGCGTGTTTCCCGCCTCGCCGGCAGAAAGCCTGCTGCTGGAAAAAGCAATCGGCGCCGTACCGCATGGCGGCGGGCAGCGACTGACGAAGACCAGCGAACCGTATCAATGGCTCTACCGCTGGATCGAGCAGGGCACGCCGCGTTCATCGCCCGAGGCGCCCACGATTGCCAAACTTCTCGTGGAGCCGGCGGAGCGCGTGATGCATGAAGGCCAGCGACAGCAACTGGCAGTAACAGTCGAATATAGCGACGGCAGCCGCCGCGACGTTACGCGGCAGGCGCAATACGCCAGCAATCTGGATGTGGTGGCCACGGTCGACGAGCGGGGACTGGTGAGCTGCGGTGCACGAACCGGCGAAGCGGCCATTATGGTCCGATACATGGGTCAGGTTGCCGTGTTCCGGGCTCAGGTTCCGCACGGAGCGCCGGGCGGCGCGCTGGCCGAATTTCAACCGATCAACTACATCGACGAGTTGGCGCTGGCCAAGTGGAAGCAACTCGGCCTGGCGCCTTCTCCGGTGGCTAGCGACGCGACATTTCTGCGCCGCGCTACGATCGATCTCTGCGGCCGGTTGCCGACCGTTGAAGAAACCCGCGTCTTCCTGGCCGATACCTCGGGCGCCAAGCGAGAGCAATTGATCGACCGGCTGCTGGCGTCGCCCGATTACCCGGCTTATTTCGCCCTGCGGTGGGGAAGCATTCTGCGCAATTCCCGGCTGGCGGGCGCCGATCAGGCGGCCTACGCCTTCCACGACTGGATCAAGTCGATGATCGCCCGCAACCGGCCGTACGACGAGTTTGTGCGCGGCGTGGTGGCGGCCGCCGGCGAATGGCAGGACGCGCCGGCGATCAACTGGTTCTGGCAGATGCGAGACGATCAACTGCATCAACCCACGGCCGACACCGCGCAGGTGTTTCTGGGCATCCGCCTGCAGTGCGCCCGCTGCCATCACCATCCGTATGAGCGCTGGGGCCAAGACGATTACTACGGTCTGGCCGGCTTCTTCACGCGGCTGGGCCGCAAGGGCTTTGGGCAGCCGCCGCCGTATTATTCAGCCTCTCGGGCGACTACCGGCGAACGCAATCCACTGACCGGTCAGACGCCCGAACCGAAATACCTGGCCGGCGAGCCGGCAAAGCTGACGCCCGATCAGGATCCGCGCCACGCGCTGGTCGACTGGATGGCCGCGCCGAACAACCCGTTCTTTGCCAAGGCGCTGGTCAACCGGATGTGGGGGCACTTTTTCGGCCGCGGCATCGTCGATCCGGTGGACGACATGCGCGACACCAACCCGCCGTCGAACCCGGAACTGCTCGACGCGCTGGCCAAGGACTTCATCGACCACAAGTTCGACGTCAAGCACGTGATCCGCACGATGGTCACCAGCCGCGCGTACCAGCTCGACTCGCGGCCGACGGAAGACAACAGGCAGGACCAGCAGAACTTTGCTCGCTTTTACGCTCGGCGGCTGATCGCCGAAGTGCTGCTGGACAGCGTCGACCAGGCCTGCGGCTCGCAGACCCGGTTCGATCGGGCCAGCGCCTCGGCCCGGGCGGTCGATCTGCCGCACGAAGGCTTCGGCTCCTACTTTCTCGACACGTTCGACCGGCCGCAGCGGGTGACCGGCTGCGAGTGCGAGCGGACCAGCGGCGCCACGCTGGGCCAGGTGCTGCTGTTGTCCAACTCAGACGAAGTGGAAAACAAAATCGCAGCCAAGGACGGCACGATTGACCGGATGTTGAAAGAGCAGCGGCCGGTCGCAGAGATGGTCGATACATTGTATCTGGGCGCCCTATCCAGGTTTCCCAGCGAGAGCGAGCGGAAGCGGGCCGTGGAGTTCGTCAGTTCGGATAAAGACCCTCGCCCTGCGCTGGAAGACGTGCTCTGGTCTTTGCTGAACTCCAAGGAATTCCTGTTCAACCATTAGTTTTCCGTAGCAGGTCAGGCTTTCCAGCCTGACAGCCGTCAGGTTCGGAAGCCTGACCTGAATCGAACACCCGTCAGGCTCGAAAGCCTGACCTACGACACGAGGAATCGCCATGCTGGACATCGTCGGACGCAAGTTTCAGCTCTGTGACTCACTGTCGCGCCGCAGCCTGCTGCGCGTCGGCGCCTTGTCGTTAGGCGGCCTGACGCTGGCCGATCTGCTGCGTCGCAAGGCCGCGGCCCGCGAGCAGGGCCGGCCGGTCAAAGACACGTCGGTGATCTTGATCTGGCAAGCCGGCGGCCCGAGCCATATTGACACGTACGATCTCAAGCCTTCGGCGCCGGCGGAATTCCGCGGCGAGTTCCAGCCGATCGCCACCAACGTGCCCGGCATCGATATCAGCGAGCACTTGCCGCGGCAGGCGGAGATCATGGACAAGCTGGCGATCGTCCGCTCCGGCATGCACACCAACGCCGGTCACGGCATGGGCTCGCAATGGATGCTGACCGGCTACCAGCCGACGCTGGAAGTCAATGACAACATCTATCCGTCGTGCGGTTCGGTCGTCGCCAAGCTGCGCGGCAGCAACTCGCCCGGCATTCCGCCCTACGTCACGTTGCCTCGGGCGCACGCCTTCACCAAGGCCGCCTACCTGGGCGCTTCGTACAATCCGTTCTCGCCCGACAACGATCCCAACTCGGACGGCTTCCAGGTCCGCAATCTGCGTTTGCCAGGCCGTGTTGATGAAGCCCGGCTGCACCGCCGGCACGAACTGCTCAAAGACGTCGACGACCTGCGCCGCGATCTCGATACGCAAGGCTCGATCGCCGGGTTGGACAAGTTCTACGCCGATGCGTTAGAGATGGTGACCAGCGAGAAGGCCCGCCGCGCTTTCGACATCCAGCAGGAAGACGCCAGGCTCCGCGAGGAATACGGCCGCAACGATTTGGGCCAAAGCTGCCTGCTGGCCCGGCGGCTGGTCGAAGCCGGCGTGACGTATGTATCTATTCAGGCCGGCGGTGGCTGGGATACGCACGGCGACAATTTCAACGCTTTGAAGAAGAACTTGCTGCCGAAATTCGACCAGGCCGTAGCTGCGCTGGTCGCCGACCTGCACCAGCGCGGACTTTCGGACCGCGTGCTAGTGATGGCCATGGGAGAATTCGGCCGCACGCCGCGAATTAACCCGGGCGCGGGCCGCGATCACTGGCCCGGCGCCATGTCGGTGCTGTATGCCGGGGGCGGTTTGAGAATGGGGCAAGTCGTCGGCGCCACCGATTCGCGGGCCGAACATCCAATTTCGCGGCCTTGCACGCCCGGCTGCCTGCTGGCCACCATGTACCACGTGCTGGGCATCGACATCCACCATCCGTTCTACGATCCCGCCCAGCGTCCGCTGCCCGTACTGAATGAAGGTCGTGCGATTGAAGAACTGGTGTAAACTATCGCCGTTGGCGACCTCAATGTTGCTTTTCACTGGGCGAAACGGCAACCTTTCGCGGAACGAAGGGCGACAATGTTTGCGCTGCGTCCTGACGGCGGCGATGCTCTTCGCGCCGCTGGGCGTCGTTCGCGCCGAATTGCCTTCGATCCGGCTGGATCGCATTCAACCGCTCGGCGCCGCCGCGGGCGCCACCGTCGAAGTGCAAACTTCCGCCGCCGATGCGGAGGATGCGAAGCAATTGCTGTTTGATCATCCCGGCATTCGAGCCGAGCAGACCGAGCCGAACAAGTTCAAGGTCTCCGTCGCCCCGGACGTGCCCGAAGGAACATACGACACTCGGTTGCTGGGACGTTACGGCCTCAGTAATCCGCGGCTGTTTGCCGTCTCGCACGGCCTGGCGGACGTTCGAGAAAAAGAGCCGAACAACCTGGCGCCCGAGGCGCAAAGCGTTGCGATCAATTCAGCCGTAGCCGGCTCAAGCGACGGCAACAATCAGGATTTGTTCCGCTTCGCGGCCCGACAAGGCCAGCGGCTGACGATCGACTGCCAGGCGGGCAAGCTGGATAGCGAGATGGACGCCTCGCTAACCGTGTTGAATGCCGCCGGCGCTCCGTTAGCGTCCAACGGCGACTACCACGGCCGTGATCCGCTGATTGATTTTGTTTGTCCTGCCGACGGCGAGTATCTCCTTGAAGTCCACGACCTGTCGTATCGCGGCGGTTACCCGTACCGCCTGTTGATTACGGATCGCCCGCAGGTAGAGAACGTCTTTCCACGAGCCGTCGAGCCGGGCAAGCCGGTCGAATTGACGGCCTTAGGCTACAACTTCGGCACGGCAGGCGAGCCTTCGCCTTGGACGATCGACGATCGGCCGCTCCAGCAGTACCGCTTTTCGTTCACGCCCCCACCGGCAGCCGAGGCATTCGGCGGCTTCCAATTTCTCGAGCATCCAACGGATCATACCGTGCTGCCCACGGCCGCTACCTGCACGCTGAGCGGCTTTCAAGTACGCGCGCCTTTCGCCGCCGGTTCGGCGCCGGCCGTCACACTGATGGCTGCCGACGGCCCGGTCACGCTCGAAAAAGAGGCCAACGACACGTCCGAGCAGCCGCAAGCGATTTCACTGCCGGCCATCGTCAGCGGCCGCTTCGATCGCCCTCGCGATGCGGACTGGTTCCAGCTCGCCGTCGCAGAAGCGGGAAAGTACGAGATTCAAGTCTACGCCGAACGCATCGCCGGACAGGCCGACCCGTATGTCGTAGTCGTTGACGACCAGAACAACCGCCTGGCCGAGTACGATGATTTCGGTTACCGCGTGAACGCCTTCGATGGGCATTTGCGAGACCCGGTCGGAACGATCGACCTGGCCAAGGACCGCACTTACCGGCTGCTGGTGCAAGATCGCTACAGCCGCGGAGGCGCACGCTATCAATACGTGCTGACCGTGCGGCGCTGCAAACCCGACTTCTACGTGGCGGCCATCCACGGCGCCAATCCCGGCCCGGCGGGAATCAACGTCCGGCAGGGCGGCGCATCGTACCTCGATCTGATCATTCATCGCGAGGGGGGCTACGCCGGCCCGGTCACGATCACAGCCGAAGGCTTGCCGCCGGGTCTGCACGCGGGCGAGGTCAAGATTCCGCACGACACGCGCGGCGTGTTGACCTTCTGGTCCGATCCCGGCGCGGCGGCCTGGAACGGAACGATCCGCCTCACGGCAACAGGCGAACAAGACGGCAAATCCATAGTGCACGAGGTGCGGCCCTATACCCGCGTCTGGAACAACCCAAGCATGGGTTCCAGCCGTCCGACGCGCGAGCTGACTGTAGCGATTGCCGATCGGGCGCCCTATTCGCTGAGGATTTCGCCGGACAAGGCCACGGTATCCGCCAGCGGCAAGCTGGAACTCAAGGTCGAGGCGACGCGTCACTGGCCGGAATTCAAGTCGGCGATCCGCGTGATCGGCCTGAGCTTGCCGGGCGGCTTTCAGTTTGCCGAAAGCGAAATTGCGGAGGCCGGCAACGAAAAGACGTTCAGCTTGCAGCTAAACAACGTCCGTCCAGGCCAATACACGCTTACATTGCTCGGACAAGCACAGGTCCCCTTTGCGAAGGATCCCGCCGCCAAGGCCGCCAACACTCTGGTTTCGACGCCCAGCTTGCCGCTCACTGTCACCGTAGAAGCCGGAAAGAAATAGCGAGCAGACTTTCGGTCGCTTGCCGCAACGCATCGCGGTCCATCCGGCAGAGATCGCCGACGAAGCTCCTCTCGCAGACGCCACTCAATCTGACCACACGCACCATTGTTCCGCCTTGCCGCGCCGGAAAGGATCTTCATGACTAAACAGCAGAGACTCGGCCCGATTGCTCCGGCCAGCAACCTGACGATTTCACGGCGTGCATTGCTGCAGGCGGGCGCCGCGGGGGCGCTGACGACTTTGGCAGGCGCCGGCGCGCAGGCCGATCAGGCGGATGCGATCAGCGCGATCGACGCCCACACGCACTTTTACGATCCGACTCGGCCGCAAGGCGTTCCTTGGCCGGACAAACGTAACGAACTGCTCTACCGTCCGGTATTGCCGGAAGAGTTCAAGCGATTGACGCGACCGCAACATATTGGCGGTACGGTCGTGGTCGAAGCCAGCCCTTGGGTGGAAGATAACCAGTGGCTGCTCGATCTGGCCGAGCGCGAGCCGTTTCTTGTGGGCGTCGTGGGCAGGCTTGATCCGGCCGATGAGCAATTCCCCAACCTGTTGAGGCGCTTTGCACGGCAGCGACGCTTTCGCGGCATTCGGATCAGTCACGATGCATTGAACAAAGCGCTCGAGCAGCCCTCGCAGCAAAAGAATCTCGCATTGCTGGCAGAACACGACCTGGAACTCGATGTCAACGGCGGGCCGCAAATGTCAGCCGACGTGGCGAGAGCGGCGCAGGCGCTGCCCGAGTTGCGGATTGTGATCAACCATTGCGCCAACTTGCCGCTCGATGGTCGGGCGCCGCCGGACGAGTGGCGCCGCGGCATGCAGGCCGCGGCGAAACGCGAGCAAGTCTACTGCAAAGTCTCGGCCCTGGCCGAAGCGACAAGAAAGCCTCTCGGCGAAGCCCCGACCGATCTGGAGTTTTATCGCCCGGTGCTCGATGCGCTGTGGGAGATGTTTGGAGCGGACCGATTGATCTACGGCAGTAACTGGCCGGTCAGCAACCGGGCGGCAACTTACGCCGACGTCTATGCGATCGTGCATGCATATTTCGAGAGCAGGGGCCCTGGCATCTTAAAGAAGTTTCTGCGAGATAACGCGCTGGCAGCCTATAAGCCGCTGGTCTGAGTAGCGCAGCGAAGCGGCGGGCAGCGGCGATGTATGCACCGCCGCTTTTGCTCTCGCAATTTTTTTTCTTGCATCTTTGAGCGACTCGCCGTATGTTCTAGCCGTTGCCGTTCAGGCAAGAGAAGAGGCATGTCGTTTCTCGTCCGCCGCATTTCAACGGTCGTTTCAAGGCCGGAGGCGAAACCATGCTGGGGAGAAGGTTCCGGGCCGTCGGGTTGTCGTGGGGCAAGTTCTTTATGTACATTCCGGCGATACTCGTCGGAGTTGTTTGGTACGGACAAGGCGTGGCGAGGCAGCATCAAGCCGTTGATGCCATTCTCGCCGCCGGCGGGCAGGTTACTTATGACTTGGGACGCGCTGCCGCAGGCTCGCGAAAAGCGGTTGCCGTTCGGCGCGGCGAGTCGCATCTGTGGCTGGACCTCTACAAGACCCCAACCGACGCCCAGTTGGTCCGTTGCAGCCAGGGGGACGCTCTTTGCACTCATCTGGCAAAGCTCTCTGAATTGAAGTTCGTGAAACTGGACGGCAGCCGGGTGAGCGACGAAGGCCTGGCGCAGCTAGCGAAGCTGCGAAAGCTTCAAGCCTTGAATCTCGACGGAACCGACGTTACCGATGGCGGGATGAAGCATCTCGCCCGCATGACCGAACTGTGGCAGCTCGTGCTGTCGAGAACTCGGGTCACCGACTACGGGTTGCAGTGCCTGGGCGCCGTCCAGAAGCTGCGCTGGCTGACCCTGGAAGAGTCGCTCGTCTCCGACGTGGGCGTTGAGCGGCTCCGCTCTGCCATTCCCAATTGCGGCGCCATCGTTCGTACCTCGATTGCACCGCAGCTGCCCGACGCCCGCCTGGAATTGCTGGCGGCCGAGGACGAACCGGTTGGCCGCGAAAGTCCCGAAGAATTCGCCGCCCGGTTCGCGTTTGAATGAAGCCGGCAAGTTGCCTGCGAGCTTGGCTGTCCGAGTGGCCCGCCGGGGCGGTGGGCGTTATGCTAGCGTGAATGGAAGGTCGTACCGATTTTGATCGCAGGCAACTACTGACGTTCGGGCTTTTGTCCCGTCGGCGCAAAGCGCATGCGGCAGATAGCTGGCAGCAAGAGGTCCAACACGAGGCTCGGCGCACAGCGGCGACCGCTCCCCAGGCCAAGCTGGATTTGACCCCATTATTCGGTCCCCGAGTGGAGTTGCGTTGGCGTTCGCTCTTGCTCACGGTCGGTTTCAGCGGCGCTTTCCTGGCAGCGGCGTTACAGCTTTCAACAGTGTCGCTGCTGGTCGCCGTTTTCGTCGCCACGATCGTCGTAAGCTGCACCGCCGGAATCCGCCCAAGCTCGATGCAGTCGACCAACAAGGCGGCGACGCCGCTGGCGACCGAACTCTTTCTCCGGATGCGCGGCGCCGCAGCCGGTCTTGTCGTGGGCGGTCTCTTCGGACTCGCGGCCTGTTTGTTCTGGTTACACGGCCATGTCGCCGCGTTCGGCTTCGCCTTTCCGCTGCAGATTGCAACCAGTTGCGGGGTGGCGCTGGGTGCACTCTTCCCTCGCCTGTTCGGCCTGCCGGCTGTGCTGGCGTGCATCGTACTACAAATGCTCATTTGAGGCCCAGCGGAACGACGCAGCCGCTGAGTTCCACTTCGAGCCAGACTGCGGGACCGTCGCCGGCATCTCGTGCAAAGCTGCTGCCGGCGACGGCTCGACCGCCCGCCGATGGCCTTGACCACTCTGCCAGGGGCAGGCGAGAATCGATGCATGAAGCACGATTTGCCTGCCTTGAATATCGGTAACGTCGAAATTGGGTTTCCCGTGGTCCAAGCGGCCTTGTCGGGCTATAGCGACATGGCCATGCGCGTGATTGCGCGGCGGCTGGGAGCTTCGTACGCGCTGTGCGAAGTGGTGCTGGATCGGCTGATTTTGGAGGCGGGCAAGAAGACGCGCCGCCGGTTCATGCAACTTCGCGAGGAAGAGCAGCCGGTTGGCGGCCAGTTGATGGGGAGCGACCCGCAGCAATTCGGCTCGGCGGCGGCCGAACTGTCGGCGGCGGGGTTCGACGTGGTCGATATCAACTTCGGCTGCCCGGTGAAGAAGGTGCTCGGCCGCTGCCGCGGCGGGTTTCTCTTGAGCCAGCCGGAAACGGCGCTGGAGATTGTCTCGCGCGTCCGCAACGCCGTGCCGGCCGAAAAGCCGGTGACGGTGAAAATGCGCCGTGGACTCGATGACAGCCAACAAAGCCGGGATAACTTCTTCACGATTTTCGACGGCGCCTTCGCACGCGGCGTGGCGGCCATCACCGTCCACGGCCGGACGGTCCAGCAGCGCTATATCGGTCCCAGCCGTTGGGAATTCCTGCGAGAGGTCAAACAGCACGCCGGCAGCCGAACCGTGCTTGGCAGCGGCGACCTGTTCACCGCGCAGGACTGTCTCGACATGCTGTTACAGACGGGAGTCGACGGCGTAACCGTGGCTCGCGGCGCGATCGGCAATCCGTGGATCTTCGCACAGGCTCGCGCCTTGGCGGCCGGATTGCCGCTGCCGGCGCCGCCCAGCCTGCACGAGCAGCGAGAAGTGATTCGAGAGCACTATCGCCTGGCTACGGAGATTTACGGTCCGGACCTGTGCGGTCGGCAGATGCGAAAGTTCGGCATCAAGTACTCTCGCCTGCACCCGCAGGCTCGACAGGTGCGCGACGCTTTCATTGCCGTGCGCCGCTCGGAAGACTGGCCCGCCGTGCTCGACCGCTGGTATGCCGAAGACCTGCCCGGCCGCTATCCCAACCTCGATGAGGAATTGGAGACGGATTGCGTCGAAGCGGCCTGACGCTACGAACGTCGCTGCAACGCTTCCTCGATTTCGCTCCGCACGCCTGGGTCGGTCTCTTCAGGCAAGCGAGATTGCAACGCGGCGCCGGCTTCGGCCTGGTCGTATTGCCCCAGCGCCCAAGCGCAGGCGCCGCGCACCAAGGGCTCCGCGTCGGCCAGCCCTCGAGCGAGCGCGGCAAGCGCCGCCGGACTGCGGCGGTTGCCCAGCACGATGGCCGCGTTGCGGAGAATGCCGCGGCGTTTGGGACGCCACAGCGGCGTGTGCCGGAATCGCTCGCGGAATTGCGCCTCGTCCAAGGAAAACAAGGTGATCAAGTCGACGGGATTCGAACCTTCGTGAGGGCGAAACGCCGCTTCCTCGCCGGCTGGCGCCCGGCGGTTCCAAGGGCAGACGTCCTGGCAAACGTCGCAGCCCAGCAGCCAATCTCCAACGCCCGGTCGCAATTCCACGGGCATGGCGTCGCGAAGTTCAATCGTCAGGTAGCTGATGCAACGACGACTGTCGAGCACATAGGGTGCAACAAAGGCTTCCGTCGGGCAGGCGTCGAGGCAGGCCCGGCACGTGCCGCAATGATCGGTCGCGTGCGGCTCGTCGTATTCCAGCGCGACGTCGACGAGCAAGGCGGCCAGAAAGAACCAACTGCCGAGCCGTCGGTTGAGCAGCAACGTGTTCTTGCCGATCCATCCCAATCCAGCCAACTGCGCAAATTCCCGTTCCAAGAGCGGCGCGGTGTCGACAACGCCGCGCACGTTAGCGTCCGGCGCCTGTTCGCGGAAGAAGTCGGCCAGGCGATGCAGCCGCGACCGGATCAGCTCATGGTAGTCGTCTCCCCAGGCATAGCGTGAGACGCGACCCTGGCCTTCGGCCGCCGGCTGCGGTTCGTCGGTGCGGTAATTCATGGCCAGCAGCAACAAGCTCTTGGCGCCGGGAAGAACTTGCTGCGGATCTTCGTAGGCCGCCTGGCGAGCCGCCAGATAATCCATTTCTCCCGCGTAGCCGGCGGCAAGCCATTGATGAAAGCGATGGATGCCTGCGGGAGTCGCCGCGGGGCAGGCGCCGGCCAGGCCAAAGCCGGCGCGCGTGGCCTCGCGCTTCAGGGCGGCGGTCAATTCCGAGGCGTTCGCGAAGGAGGGCATCGAAATCATTTTAGCAGCTCCGCGTTCCAACGGGCGGGGCTGGCGTTGGGCGCGGCGATGGTTCAAAATGAGGCTTTCGTCGGCGGTTCAATCCGCCGACGCACTGCATTGTTGAGTCGCTGTTCGTGGAGAGTATGTCACCATGCGCTGGCTTGCCGAAACTTCCCAATCGCCGGGCCGACTGTCGGCTGTTTGGCTCACAGGAGCCTTGCTGATCGCCTGCTGCTGCGGCTGCGAGCCGTCGTCCGTCTCCCCGGAAGAGCTGGGCAAGGTGGTGTTGGATCCGGCTCAAGTGCCCGGCGCGCAGAAGCACTTCGGCCTGCCCGAATTGAAAGGCGGCCAGGTCTCGGAGCATGATCATGAGCACGGTCATGACCATGATCATGACCATGACCACGGGGCTCATGGCGGACCGCCCAAGGGCCCGCCCGGCGCCCCTTAAGGCGTTGACGACGATTTTTCCCGTTTTTTCGGTTGTCGCGGTCGCACGTCGGATTAGCCTGGAAGGAACCGGGGCGAAGATGACGGTTGAAGAGGCGTCCACGCGAGGTGACATCGATGAACGTTCGAGCAAATCTGGGCCTGGCGTTTGGCGTGCTGGCCGCATGGGCTGTGATGAGTTCTGCCGCGCACGCTCAGAACCCGAATTATCTCTACCTGTTCGGCATGGGCCGCGGACTGCCGTATAGCTACGACGAGCATGTCCCGTATTACTCGCTCTATCCGCCCGTGTATTACAGCGCTCCGGTGCCGCGAACCTACGGCTACAGCCCATTCGCCTATCCGCCCGGCTACATGACGCCCGAGATCGAAGTGCAGCCGGCGCCGCAAATCATGAACAACCCTTACGTGGTTCCCGGCAGCGCTAAACCTGCCAAACCGGAGTCCGCAGAGTCGGAGGACCGCACGGCGCAAGCCCCGCAGGTCATTCTCAATCCGTTCGTCGAGCAACGATTCTCGGCGGAAAGTGAGCTCGCAGCGCGCGAGACGCCCCAGCGCTGATCGGGCGCGGCGGCGCCGCAAGTCCGAAGCAATCAGGGTGGTCCGCTGGCCGAAGCCGGGGTATATTTCCCCCGGTGGCCGCCGTGGTTTTGTCGCAGTCGCGCTCGGCCGCTCGCGCTTCGCCGCGCCAAGCGTCCGAGAAGCGAGGCCTGGTTCGGCAGGCCGACCTCCGCCGAGTGCGACTCCCCGATCCCTCGCTGCGTGACATTCTTCTATGGACTCTTCCGCTGCCGCGTCTCCCCGCCTTGATCTGGGGAGTTATATCCGCTCGATCCCCGACTTCCCCAAGCCGGGAATTCTATTTCGCGATATCACGCCGCTGTTGGCAGATCCCGGAGCGCTGCGCGAAGCGATTCGGCGCCTGGCGGAACGTTACGGCGACGAACAGATCGACGTCGTCGCCGCGGCCGAAGCGCGCGGCTTTATTTTCGCAACGCCGTTGGCGCTGGCCCTGAACGCCGGTTTCGTCCCGGTCCGCAAACCGGGCAAGCTGCCGTTCGAGACGCGAACGTTCCACTACGACCTGGAATACGGCAGCGATACGCTGGAAGTACACGCCGACGGGTTCTCGCCAGGTCAGCGCGTGCTGCTGGTCGACGATCTGCTGGCCACCGGCGGCACGATGGAAGCCTGTTGCCGCCTGGTCGAAGGGAGCGAAGCGGAAGTCGCCGGTTGCGCCTTTCTGGTTGAGTTGACGGGGCTGGGCGGCGCCAGGCGACTGACGCCCTATTCGACGTTCAGCTTGCTCAAGTACGAGTAGCCGGCCCGTTCGCGGAGGGCGCATTACATGGCGGCGGCTTGTGCCGCGCCTTCCAGCGTTTCTCCGAGCCGTTCCAGAATGGTCGCCATGTGATCGGCGTGAATGCCGAGCTCGCGGTAACATCGGTCCGGCGGCGGCTCTACGTTCTTGACGCCCAGCGAAGAGATATCGTTGCGCGTGCAGAGATAGTTCGCCACGGCCGTGAGATTGACCATGTTGCGGTGCGGACCCGTATATCTCTCGGGTTCGTGATGATAACCCGCCGCGGCGCTGATGGCGTCGGACAAACTCCACTTGCGCGTCACGAACTGTCCCAATTCTCCGTGGTGAAAAGACAGAACGGCGCGTTCGGCGGTGATCGTGGACGGGTACTGTTCGAGCGTATCGAGCACTTCTTTAAAGTGCCGCCGCATGTGCTGGTCGAGCAGAATCAGCCCGATATCGTGCAACAGACCAGCCACGTAAGCATCGTCGCGCGGCGCCGCGTCGCAAACCTCAGCCACCAGGCGGCTGACGGCCGCCACGGACACCAGGTGCCGCCACAAGCTCTCGCGACGGTAGGTTCGGTAGTCGCCGGGCGCAACGAACATCCGCGAGACGTGGACGGTGAGCGCCAGATTGCGGACTTCCTTCAGCCCCAGCAGCGTGACGGCGGTCTTCAGATTGCCCACGCGATTGCGGACCGAATAGAAAGTGGAATTGACGGTGCGGAGCACTCGGACTGCGAGCGACGGATCGCTCTCGACGGTTTCGATCAGGTCGCTGGCGCCGCATTTCTCGTCGTTGGCAATCTGGATGATCCGGACGGCCGAACCGGGCAGTGAAGAAACTTCCCCGATTCGGCAGAAGAGTTGCTCCAGAGCCTGCGTCTGCTGCGCAGTTCGCTTTACCGCCCCTGTTACCGGGGACACAGCGGCGTTGATGCTCATCACGGTCTCCCCCATCTGCCGGCCGCTGCGTTCCGCCGTGGCCCCAAAGCGAATCCGCCGCACAGCACCCCACTCTCGGTTCCAATCAACAGCCTAGCTCGTAAACCGGCGCCAGCACGGCGAATTTGTTGTCCTTCGCCAATTCGCTGCGTGCGTCAAGCGTGCGCAATTACCGTCCGTAAGTCCTATGCTGGTTTTAGTCTGCGCGCCGTTGCAGTCGCTGTAACTTGCGTTTTTGGAACAAATTGTCATTATGATCGGCAGGGAGGCCGTCATTGGAAAGACGCACCTTCGCGGGGCCCAGGGCGTGTTCGTATTTTTTTTCCGTCTGGTCCGTTTTGTGTAGGAGTGAATCTAATGAAGCGGCGACTTTGGATGTGCTGCGCAGCGGCGATGTTCGTCCTCTCGGGTTCGGCCGCGGCGAACGCCGCGTTTTTACGACAGGGAGGTTGCTGCGCGCCGGCTTGCGGCTCGCCTTGCCTGCAATCGTGCGCGCCCGCCTGCGACGTGGTGTATGAAGAAAAGCAGATTACCTGCTACCGCACGGTGTACGAAACGGCCTATCGCGAGGAGCGATGCGTCGTCAATAAACCCGTCTATGAGACGGCCGTTCGCGAGTGCCGGTACAACGTCTGCCGGCCGGTGACTGAGTGGGTCGAACGAGTCCAGCAGTGTACGGTGATGAAGCCCGTGTACGACACTGTGCAGCAAACTCGCTGCCGCGTGGTCTGCGAGCCGGTGACGACCTACTGCACGTATCGCCAGGACTGCGGTCATTGGGAACGAGAGCCTGTCGCCTGCGCACCGTGCGGCGGCTGCGGAAGTTGCAACGCCTGCTGCCAGCCTTGCACGCGCTGCGTCTGGAAGCCGAACATCGTCGAACGCAAGGTTCCGGTGACGCGCTACGTGTCTCGCAGGGTCAGCGAGGTCGTCCCCGTACGCGTCTGCCGCCTGGTCCCGCAAACGGTCGAGCGCACCTGCAGGGTTCCGGTCTGCCACATGGAAACTCGGCAAGTGGTGCGCAAGGTTCCATACACCACCTGCCGGATGGTGTCGGAAGAGGTCGTGCGCAACGTCCCGTATTGCGTCTGCAAACGGGTGCCGTACACGGCGACGGTCCGCGTGCCGCGCTATGTGCCGCGTCCGACTTGCAATGGATGCACGGCCAGCGCAGCGCCGGCCACCGGTACGGTCCGCCGTTAAACCCGGTTCCGCCCCTCCACTTGAAGGCGCCGCGGCGTCGGGCCGCGGCGCATCGTCCAGGGACCGCAACCCGTTGCTTTCGTTTCTTGATCGGGGCAGGGCATTTGCTGAGGCTCCTGCCATTGCCTCGCCGAAGATATTTACCAGGGGCGCGAGGTAACCGCTCTTTTGACCCGGTCGGGGTGCGTCCGCAGGAGGGATGAAAAAAAACTTTGCAAAATCGGGAAATTGGGTACACTGGTAACCAGCGGTTCCGCGTAATCCCATCCTGATTTTGAAAGGCGGCAGAGTCGGCAAGGAAGCCGCGAAACAGGCGTACCGATTCGCGGTTTTGCAAATCGAGCGACTCGCACCGGGACGGCATGAAGCAACTCACCGTCAGCAGTTTCCTGGAGATTCTCGAACGCAGCGGCCTGGTCGATCGGTCCAGGCTGTCGCAGACGCTCTCCGACTTGGAACGCGACGCTGGAACCTCCGCCACGAATGACAGCGGAATCGTCAGTTCTCACCTGGCCCGCGTTGGGCTGATCACCGACTGGCAGCGTGAATGCCTGCTGCAAGGTCGCCACAACGGCTTTTTCCTCGGCAAGTACAAGCTGCTCGACCACCTGGGCACCGGCGGCATGAGCGCCGTCTACCTGGCGGAACACGCGGTGATGCGTCGCCGAGTGGCCCTGAAGGTGCTTCCCGCCAACCGCGTCAACGACTCTTCGTATCTGGCGCGGTTCCATCGCGAAGCTCGCGCGGTGGCCTCGCTCGATCATCCGAATATCGTTCGTGCATTCGACGTCGACCAGGACGGGGACTACCACTACCTGGTCATGGAGTACGTCGAAGGCCGGGATCTGCGCGTGCTGGTGGAAGGCAACGGGCCGCTGGATTACCAGCTTGCGGCCGATTATATCCGCCAGGCCGCCGACGGATTGTCGCATGCCCATCAGGCCGGGCTCGTTCACCGCGACATGAAGCCCGCCAATCTGCTCGTCGACGCCAAAGGGACCGTCAAGGTGCTTGATCTCGGGCTGGCGAGATTCGACAGCGACGACGAAGCCGACGCTTCGCTGACCAAAGAGTTCGACGAGAAGATGCTCGGCACCGTCGACTACCTGGCGCCGGAGCAGGCCATCGACAGCCACCTGGTCGACCCGCGAGCTGACATTTACAGCCTGGGCGGCACGCTCTATTTCGCGTTGACCGGCCATCCGCCGTTTCCGACCGGCACGTTGGCGCAGCGCGTCGTAATGCATCAGACCAAAGATCCGAAGGCGATTGAGGAAGAGCGCCCCGATGCTCCGCCCGGACTGACGGCGATTTTCCGCAAGATGATGGCGAAATCGCCGTCGAAGCGCTATCAAACCGCCGCCGAAGTCAGCCAGGCGCTGGCGGAGTGGCTTCAGCAGCCGAATGCATCGCCCGCCGCAGCGAAAGTTCCCCGCGCTTCGAACGACGACGACGACGACTTTAAACTGGCGCCGCTGGATGACGAACCCAAGCGGCCAGGGGGCGCAACGTCTCAAACTGCGTCGAGCAAACCCGCAGCGCGGCCCGCCGAGCCAGGCGGCGCTCGCCGCACGGCGTCGGAAAGCGGCGCCGGCGCATCGCAGACCAACGGCGTCGCGTCGCGCACCCAGGTCGGCGGCGGTACAGGTCCGCGTGCGGCAGCCGGCAAAGCAAGCTCGTCCAACATGAAGCTCGCCCCGCCCGAGGGCAGCCACTCCGGTAAGGCGCCCGCGGGGAAAGCCTCGCCGCAGCAGGCGTCTCATTCGGCAACGAGTAACAGCGGCGCGGCGGCAAGCAAGTCTTCCCCGTCACAGAGTCGCCAGGCCGGCAACCCATCGACATCTGGAAAGGCTGCGGGGCCGGCTGCGGCCGGCGCCGGCAACGCCTCGAAGACCGCGCCGCAGTCAACTCCCGCCAAGGCCACCAACTCTGCGGCGCCTCAGATTGAACTGCCGGAACCGGACCTCGATGCGGCGCCGCTGCTCTCAGGTCCGTTGGACGATTTATTAGGCTCGCTGCCTGAAACAGACGCCGCAGCATCTCTGCCGCTCGGCGGGGCGTCAGGCGCGTTGGGACCAGCCAAAAAACCGGTGAAGGCCAAGGGCCCCAGTTTGTGGGACTCAACCTGGTTCCTGATTGCCTTCGGCACGCTGTTGGCTGGCATATTGATGGGCCTGGCGGTGCTGGTCCGCTGGTTGCTCGGCTAACCAGTCTTACTTGCAGGCCGGCCGGAAGTCTTTAGGCCGCTTGCGTTTGCCGCATGCAATAGTAGCCTCGCTTTGGCCTGCTGCCTATAGTTCTGCATGCATTCCGGCAAGCAACCCGTTGCGGGTGCGAATACGTAATAGAGCGCAGGAGCCGAAGCTGCAAATTTATGAACCGTAAGCCGACAGATTTCGACGGTGATCTCGTGGAGTGGTCCAAGCGCGTATTCTGGATTGCGTTTCGGCAGACGTTCGGCTGGACGTTGCTTGGCGTCGGCGTAGCGGGTTTGGCGCTGCCCATCCTGCCCGGCTGGCTGCTGATAGGCTGGGGAATCCTGACGTTAGCCGCGGACATTCCCTTTTTCCAACGGCTGGTCGATCGCGTCGAGAACCGCCTGCCCCGGTTGAAGGCGGCGATCCAGCGCATGAAGCGCCGCCATCATCACGAGCAGAAGCGTTCGTCCGGGACCGATGGTTCCCCTCACGCTTCTTGAGCCGAATGCAAGTTCCCCTTGCCGGAAACTCTCCGCGGGCAACCTCGTTTCGTCGCGTGGAAACGCAACCGGCGGCCAGCGCCGGAGACGACGGCATTCGCAAGCGCCGGCCCGTGAATTGTGACCGATGACTCGCTTCCTCGGCGCCTTCGTTCCCGTCCTCATGCCTTTATCGCGCCGGCAGAACCTGAAACGGCCCGCGGGCGGCCATGCCGCCGTGCCAATCGGGATCGAGGGCGTAATTGGCCTCGTCACTCGCTGACGATGATCGAACGGCATTCCAGTATCTCCGGACCTGCATTCTCAGGGCTTCGGGCAGTTAGCTGCATTGCGACGCATGGCCGCTCGGTAGCCACCTGGCGTCCTGCAACGCGAAAAGCTGGGCCGCAAAGTCACCGCGTCGCATGGCGACCGCCGCCCCTGCAGACGTGCGGTAACTCGTAACGCCGCCAGATGTTTCTCGCACGTCTCCAGGCGGCCATTTGCACTCAGCGTCTGCGATCGGCGCCGCGTTTGCATATCGACCAAAAAGAGGAGCTTTTCACTTGAACGACGCCTTCCGACTTTTCGCAAAAGCGACCGCTGGCTGGGTAGGCCGGCCGTGGACCTTTGTGGTTGCCGTGGCCGCAATCTTGCTCTGGGCGGCCTCCGGCCCCGTGTTCCGCTACTCAGATACGTGGCAACTGGTCATCAACACGGGCACGACCGTCATCACGTTCTTAATGGTGTTTTTGATTCAAAACACCCAAAACCGAGATGCCAAGGCGATTCACCTGAAACTCGACGAATTGCTGCGCGCCGTCTCTGAAGCCCGGGACGGGCTTATCGACCTTGAAGACTTGTCCGACGACCAGCTCTCGCGCCTGCACGATGAATTCCAACGTCTCTGTGGCCATCGCCTGCGAAGCATCCAACAACCTGCCTCTATCCCAGCGCAGGCTGAATAACCATCATCGTTTCTCCAGGAGACCGTTTATGTGGACGCTATTGCTGATCCTTCTCGTGCTCATGGCCGTCGGTTCGGCTCCGGCGTGGCCCTATTCCCAGCGTTGGGGATACGCTCCGACGGGAACGCTGGGAACCCTGCTCGTTATTCTGATCGTGCTGATGCTTCTCAATGTCGTCCCGTTCGGCTTTGGCTCCGGGCCGGTGGCGCCCTAGCGCCACGGTGAGGCGAGGCGGCGAGTTGGGAAGAAACCCTTGGGCCCGGACGGCGTCTGCTTGTAGCCGTCCCGGATCGCGTATTGGCGACGCGCCTGCCCCCCGCGCAGCATGGCGTAGTCCTCCCGATCAAAAGCTCACGTGCGGCCGACCGTCGAACGCTTCCACCCCAGACGCCGTTCCACCTTGGTCGGTCGTCCGGCGTGGCATTTGCACGAAGACGTAGCGATCGCTGCCGATGACGCCTGGTCAACCGCAGTGCTACAACGCAGTCCGTGGCGAGACCATTGCCGGGCTCTTAGCGGCCAGCTTGACGAGCGAGTGACCCGAACTGCGTACCGCCTGGAATCGTATAAGTCGCCTCAGTGCAGTATGTCCGCTGGCGGCTCCGTCTTGGTTAGGGCGCCGATTGTCAGCAGAGCGTCTTGTTGCAAGGCGACACAGCCATCGGCGAGGGGGAATCAACGTATGTCTCGGTCTTTTTTAAAGTCGTTGGCCACAGCGACCAAGTCGACGGCTCTCAAAAGCGCTGGGGTTTGGACAGGCGCCGCCGTTGCCGGCGGGATGACCTGGTGGGCCTGGCGAACATTCAGCCCGAAATTGAGGCTCGCGCCGGGCTGGCCGGGTAAAGCGCCGCGCTGGTCGTCCAGCGCCAAGCAAGGCGTCGGCACGTCGATCGATCCGCGCGCCACGCTTTGGTTCACTCTCTGCCAAGGGGTGGTGACGGAAGTCTTCTATCCGAGCGTCGACCGGCCGGCGATTCGGCAGATGAGTCTGATTGTCACCGGGCCGGATGGTTTCCATTCAGATGAAAAGTGCGACGCAAACCATGAAGTTCAGTTTCTGAGCGACGGCGCGCCGCTGTACCGCGTGCTCAGCATTTGCCAGCGCGGCCGCTATAAAATGGAAAAAATTGTGTTCGGCCATCCGTCAAGCCCCGTGCTGGTGATGCGCATCCGCTTCACGCCGCTGGCTGGCAATGCAGAAGACTATCGGCTGCACGTGCTTGTCGATCCGCATCTGGGGAATCATGGCTGGCACAATCGGGCTTGGACGGCTTCCTACAAGGGAAGCGAGATGCTCATGGCTGCCGAAGGCGAGCACGCTCTGGCGATGGGTTGCTCTGCCGGTTGGCGGAAACGATCCGTCGGGTTTCACGGCGTCAGCGACGGAAGTCAACAGCTCAAACGTTACGGCCGCTTGCGGCAAACCTATCGGCTGGCCTTGCCCGGCCATGTCGGACTCGCGGGCGAGATCGACCACGCCGGCTCGCGGAGCGACGAGTGCGTACTCGCCCTAGGGTTTGGCGCCGATGCCGACGAGGCTGGTTATCGAGTGCGTCAGAGCCTGCTGGCTGACATCGACGGCTTGCAAGACGAATACGTTAACGAGTGGTGCGCGTGGCAAGCCGGCTTCAAGCCGCCGGCGCCCCAGGAGGTCCGCGACCGCGATCTGTTCCGCACAAGCACGATGGTGCTCCGGACCCATGAAGATAAGCACGTGCCGGGGGCGTTCGTCGCGAGCCTGTCGATTCCCTGGGGGGAGGCCCGGAAGACGCGCGGTCACTTCGGCCCGGTCGGATACCATGTTGTTTGGACGCGCGATCTCGGCATGATCGCCGGCGGGCTCCTGGCCGCCGGCGACGGGGGCGCCGCTCAGCGCGCACTGGAGTATTGCCAGGCTTGTCAAGAAGCCGAGGGACGGTGGCCGCAAAACCAAACCGTCTGCGGCAGGCCGCTCTGGAAGGGGAGACAACTGGATGAGACGTCGCAGTCCCTGCTGCTGTTGAACCTGGCAAACCAGGCGGGATTGCTCTCTGCCAAAGACCGGCGGCGTTTTTGGCCCATGGCCAAAGCCGCGGCGAGTCATCTGTTGCGGATGGGGCCCTCGGCCCAAGAAGACCGCTGGGAAAACGCCCGTGGCTTCACGCCTTTCACCCTCTCCAGCGCTATCGCGGCGCTGGTTGTCGCCGCCGAATTAGCGGCGGAGCAGGGCGAATCAGCGCTGGCCGCCTTGATGCTGGAAATGGCCGACGCCTGGCATGCCTCCATCGATGAATGGACCTACGTGCGCGACACGCCGCTGGCGCGCAAAGCGGGGGTCGAAGGCTATTACATGCGAATCGCGCCCCCGGACGCAGCCGGGCAACCCGTCAAATACCACGGTCGATCGGAACTCTGGTATCGCCCTTCGCGTGATCAGGACCGCCCGCCGGAGGAGATCATCAGCGTCGATGCGTTGGCGTACGTCCGCTTCGGCCTGCGGGCGCCAGATGATCCGCGAATTATCAACACGGTGAAGGCGATCGACGCAGAGTTGAGGACGGAAACGCCGTTCGGCCCTTGCTGGCATCGCTATTCGTGCGACGGCTACGGCGAACAGCCCGACGGCTCGCCGTTTGACGGACGCCGGGGCGTCGGCAGGTTATGGCCGCTGCTCACGGGAGAACGGGCTCATTATGAATTATCTGCGGGACGCGCGGAGACTGCGCGCCGATTACTGGAAACCATGGAACGTTTGGCAAGCGACGAGAAGCTGTTGCCGGAACAGGTGTGGGATGCCGCAGACATGCCCGCGCGCGGGCTATATTCTGGCCGAGCGACGGGAGCCGCAATGCCGCTGGCCTGGGCGCATGCTGAATATCTCAAATTGCGCCGCTCGCTGGCCGAAGGCAAGGTTTACGATCTGCCCAGGCAAGTCCGGCAACGCTACGTGGTCGATAAGCCTGATTCGCAGATTGCGGTCTGGCGCGTGAATCACCGCCGCGGCCAGATGCCGCCCGGCAAGCGACTAAGAATCGTGTGCGACGAGCCGGCGCGCCTTTCTTGGAGCGCAGGAAATACGCGCGACTGGCAGACGGCGGAAACCAGGCACGCGGGGCTTGGCATCCATTGCGTCGATCTACCTGCGAGCGATTTGCCGGAAGGCAGCGTCGTACGCTTCCGCTTCGATGCGCCGCAAACCAAACGGGTCGCCAAAGACGAGCGATACTTCAGCCAGGGCGGAGAAGTGCACATCCGGAGCAGCGAGCCAAAGGCATTAGTTGCGGCCAGTTCTTCCGCATAAGCCGTCCATTCTGGCGCGAGGCGCGGCGTTCCGTTCCCAGACTTAGCGCTCCGATCAGCGAGGCGGTCTGCATTCACTTTAAAGGATCGCGCGGCCGTCTCTGGGGCGCTCGCGGACGCCGAAACCGCTCCGAAGCGAATCACACGCCCCCCGCGATCGGGCTGCAACCGCACGGCCTCACGGCATGGGTCAGCGCCGTGCTTGCTGATCTACCGGCGGACCGGCAGCTTTTCTCGCCGCCTCGGAACAGATTATGCAGGGAACAACTGGCCCCGGGGCAGTACCGCAATGGCCACTGCCTTTGTCGCCCCGATAAGGGTGCGACGCCGTGGAAAATGCGCATGGCGTTGCCCTGGCGCGATGGCCGCCACGTCGGCGGCGCAACAACCAGCGTGTGGGACTTCCGGCAGTTTTGCTGGTTGGATCGTCGCGGAGCGAAGCCCCGCGAGCGGATGGCTCCTGGCGCCCCGCGAAGCTTCGCTGGAGAGAACCGTACTTATGGCAAAAGAGTCCTCGAAAAGCTCTTCCTCATTGAATCCAAGCGTCGCGGCGATGGATCATCCCATCACCACGATGATGCTCATCGTAGGCTTGCTCAGTCTCGGCTTGCTGGCCTTCGAGAAGATGCAAGTCAACATCTTTCCTTCGATGAACACGCCGAAGATCTATGTCTTCATGGATTACATCGGCATGAGCCCCGACCAGGTCGAAGGCTTCATCGTCAACCAGCTCGAGTTGTATTTTCAGTACGTCGATGGCGTTTCGGATATCAACTCGCGGATCGTCCAACAGGTCGGCCTGGTGGAGCTGTCATTCGTTCATGGCACGGATATGGGCCAGGCCATGGCCCAGGTGGTGGCCATGTCGGACCGCGCCATGGGGTGGATGCCGCAAGGAACGCTGCCCCCCATGATCATGCGCATGGACCAAGGCAGCGTGCCGCTCGGCTACCTCGTGTTCCGCAGTCAGGGGCACAAGACCTCGATCGGGATGATGGGCGATCTGGCCAACAACATCATCCGGCCGCTGGTGCAGAAAAAGGTTCCCGGCATCGTCGCCATCTCTCCGTTCGGACCGAACATGCGTTCGGTCGTCATCAACGTCGATCCGCGCAAACTCCTCGAATACAACCTCAACCCTCAGGACGTGGTCGACGCTCTGGCGACGGGAAACGTCGTAGTTCCTTCGGGAAACGTCTACATCAAGGATAAGATGCCGATCGTCCACAACGACGCCACGGTGGTGGATATCCAGCGGCTAGGCAACATTCCCCTCAGGCTGGAAAAAGAGTTGGGCTTTAACGTCTACATGCGCGACATCGCCACCATCCAGAACGCCATCGACATCACCTATGGATACGCACTCGTCGATGGTCAGAAGGCGGTTCATCTGCCGATCATCAAAAAACCCGAGGGTTCGGCGCTGCAAGTGGCGGAGGACGTGAAGGCGTCGCTGCCGGACTTCAACAATGCCGTCCCTGAGGACGTGCATATCACGTTCGAGTTCGATGAGACGCCCACCGTGTTGCATTCGGTGGAAAGCGTGGCGACCGAAGGAGCGATCGGCGCCGGCCTGACCGGACTGATGATCCTGCTGTTCCTCGGGGACCTGCGCGCCGTGATCGTGGTGGTCACCAATATCCCGCTGGCTCTGACCGGCTCTTTAATCGGACTATGGCTCTCCGGCAATACGATCAACATCATGTCGCTCGGCGGCATGGCGTTGGCCATTGGCATTCTCGTCGATGAGGCGACGGTCACCATCGAGAACACTCATGTGCAGATGGAAAAAACGCCCAATATCGCCAGCGCCGCGCTGGCTGCGGCCAAGGCGACCGCAGTCCCGCGGCTCTTGGCCCTGCTCTGCATTATCTCGGTGTTCATTCCTACCTTCATCATGAAAGACCCGCTGCGGTCGCTCTTCATGCCGCTGACGCTGGCGGTCGGCTTTGCCCAGATTTCTTCCTATATCCTGTCCAGCACCTATGTACCAATCATGCTGGTTTACCTGCTCAAGCACAGGGAGCAGAAGGCCGGCCTGTTCGATCGCGTCCTCAAGGTCTATCGCCGCCTGGTGGGCGGCCTTGTCCAACACAGCCTGGTCGTCGTGCTGAGCTACCTGGTTGCGTGCGGACTGATTATCGCGGTACTCGGGTTGAAGCTTGGCGCCGGCCTGTTTCCTGAGGTGGACCAGGGAGTCTTCGTGCTCCGCTTCCGGCCGCCGATCGGCTCAAGCTACGAGTTGACGCGCGAGATGGCGGTGCAGTGCCTGAAGACGATCGAAGAAGAAGCGGGAGCGGACAATGTCGTAATCTCGTTAGGGTTCGCCGGCCAGGTGGCGCCCAACTTCGGCATCGACAATATGGTGCTGTTCATGCGCGGGCCGGACGACGGCTGGCTGCGAGTCAAACTCAAGAAAGATAGCGGCATCAAGGTCAACGAGTTTCGCGAGCGCCTGCGCAAGGCGTTGCCCAAGCGGATCGTGCCGTGGATGGCGGAGCGTTTGGAAACGGGGGGCATGTCCGAGGACGAGGCGCAGGACGAAGCGCAAAAGTGCGATTTCGGATTTGAGCCTGGCAACATTATCAGCAAAGTCATGAGCTTCGGCTCCCCCAAGCCGATTGCCATTCGCCTTGTCGGGACGCATTACGACAAGATTCGCGAGTTCGCCAAAAAGATCGAGCCGGAACTGAAGAAAATCAAGTTCCTCCGAGACGTCGGCTACCAACAGACGCTCGACTATCCGACTATTGAGATCAATATCGACCGCGAGATGGCGGGGTTGATCGGAATCACGCCCAAGCACATCCAGCGCGCGCTCGTGATGGCCACTTCTTCAACCCGTTTCACGAACCTCAACTATTGGATCAACCCGGAAACCGGCTTTGACTATCTGGTGCAAATCCAGGTGCCGCCGTTGCGCATGAGCGAGGCGTCCGACCTCGAAGAACTTCCGCTGCAGTCGGTCGATGTCTACACGCCCCTGATGCTCCGCGACGTCATCAAGGACGGCCGAGTGCAAGAGAGCGTACGGCCTGGAGAGTATGACCGCGACATGGCAGAGCGCTACCTGACGCTCGTGGCCAACGTCGAGGGCGAGGACATGGGCCGAGCCATCGAACAGGTCCGCCAGGCGGTCAAGAACGCCGGAGACCCGCCTCGCGGAGTACGCATCGAAGAGCAGGGGCAAATGCCGCGATTGACCAAAATGTTCAAGGCGCTCGGGCTGGGACTAGGAGTCGCCATCTTTGCCATCCTGGTCATGCTGACGGCTTACTTCGAGTCGGCGCGGCTGGCTCTCGCCTCCATCGGTGCAGTGCCGGGCGTGCTCGTCGGCATCGTCGTCATGCTCTACTTCACCGGCACTACGCTCAACATTGAGTCGTTCATGGGTTCGGTGATGTGCCTGGGGGTCGCCGCGTCGAACTCCGTGCTGATGGTGACATTCATGGATGTGCACTGGCGGTCAGGCATGTCCGGCGCCGCCGCCGCCGTCAAGGGCGCCAGCGAGCGCATGCGGCCGATCCTGATGACGGCCTGCGCCATGTCGATCGGCATGGTGCCGATGTCCTTGGGATTGGAAGAAGGGAGCGAAATGGAAATTCCGCTCGGCCGCGCCGTGATCGGCGGACTCGTCATGTCGACCTTCGCCACCTTGCTGATCCTCCCGTCGATCTTTGCGGCGCTGATCGGCTCGAGCAAGTCGCACTCGCCCTCCGTCTATCCGGAAAACCCTCAAAGCAAGCACTACGACCCTGACTTCGGTCAGACCGAGGAGGGCGAAGATGGCTAGCGTCCCCTGGGATTGCGAATGTGTTGAAAGTAGACGTACCATGCCAAGCGCCTCGAAGGGTTGGCGCTGGAACGATGACGCGACGAGCGTTCCCTACGCACGCCGAAAGTCTCGTGATCCGGCGATCATTTGCTGCCTGCTGGCCTTGCTGGCGGCGGCAGGATGCTCGGAAGAAAAGGAAAAGACGGCCCAGAGCGTCTCCAAGCCTCCGCGTCTGCACGTGATGCATCCGCAGCAGCGGAAAATGACCCATATCGTCGGACAGCCGAGCTTCGTGCAAAGCTACGAGCGCACGTCCATCTTTCCGAAAACGTCGGCGTTTATCGAGAAGTGGAACGTCGATATTGGCGACAGGGTGCAGAAAGGCGACGTGCTCGCGGATCTCTTCGTGCCCGAGTTGCGTGAGTTATGGCAAACCAAGAAGAACCAGGTCGTCTACGATCGAGAGCGGGTCGAGCATGCTCAGGAACTGGTCGAGGTCGCCAAGGCGGAAGTCGAAGCGGCCGAGGCAAGTCTCAAACAGTCGAAGAAGATGCTCGAAGCCTACAAAGCCGAAGTGAATCGCTGGGATTCCGAAGTGATCCGGCTGAAAGAAGAGGTGAAGCGAAAAGTCGTTGCGCCGCAGATCCTGTTGGAATCTCAAGAGGAGCACAAGTCTAACATTGCCAAGTGGCAAGCGCAGGACGCTACGGTTTCCAACGTAGGCGCGAACCTGAAGGCCAAACGGGCCGCCTTGAAAGCGGCGATTATCGATGTGGAAGTTGCGGAAGCTCGCGTTGCCGTCGCCGAGAGCGAAGCACTGCGGCTGGAGGCCTGGGTCGGCTACCTTAAGCTCTACGCTCCCTATGACGGCATCGTCGTGTCTCGCAACGCCAACACCTGGGACTTCGTTATGCCCCAGATGGGCGACCCAACGGCCGAGGTCCGCGCCCCCCATCTCTCGCCCAGCCACAAGGCCGCCCCGATCTACGTCATCGATCGCACGGACATCGTCCGCATCTACGTGGACGTGCCGGAGCGGGATGCCAACTACGTCAGCATTGGAACGCCCGCGCAGGTCAAGATTTGGGCCTACAAAGACGAGTGGCTTCCGGCCTACGTGACCCGGTACTCCTGGGCGCTTCAAACCCGCAGCCGCACGATGCGAGTTGAGATCGATCTGAAAAACTACGATAACAAAATCCTGCCCGGGATGTATGCCTACGGCAAGATCGTCGTCGAACACCCGGATGTCCACGCGATACCGAAGTCCGCCATCGAACGTGCCGGCGGGAAGTCGTTTGTCTGGCTCTACGAAGACGGCAAGGCTACGCGCACCCAGGTCCGGCTGGGCATGCCCGAAGAAAAGTGGGTCGAGGTGCTCAAGTTCGGCACGGGAGACACGTACCACGGTCATCCCGAGTGGAAAGCGGTTACGGGCTCGGAGAAAGTTCTCGTCGGCCACCGCTTGTCGACGCTCACCGAGGGGGCCGACGTGGAGATCGACGACTCGCCGGCGCCGATTGAGGAAGAAGGCCTGCAGCAGAGGAACAACGAGATCTAATCCACGTCCGCCGGCCCGATAATTGCTCCGCTACACGAATCGCCTGTAACAACGCCAAAGGTTCGAATGATGCCCGCGGAATCCGAGAAGCGAGAAGATACGGTTTCTACCGCGACCGCCGTCGCGTCGGCGGAAGACCGCGGCGGTCGCGTCGGCCCCTATCGTGTCGTGAGACAGATCGGCGAAGGCGCCGCGACGGTCGTGTTTGAGGGAGAGCAGCAGGAGCCTGAACAGCGGCAGGCCGCCGTCAAGGTGGTCAAGGAGGGCAGAGACTGGGAGCAGGTTGTCGCTCGCTTCGCCAAGGAGCGGCAAAAGCTGTCGCGGATTGACCACCCGAATATCGCCAAGCTGCTCGACGACGGCGTGCGGCCGGGGGGACAGCCTTACTTCGTTTCAGAACTGGTCGAAGGGCTTCCCGTCACCAGATATTGCGATGAGCGGCAACTGCCGCTTGAGCGCCGGCTGGAGCTGTTCGTCTCCGTCTGCCAGGCCGTGCAGCATGCTCACCAGAAAGGTCTCATTCACGGCCATCTCAAGCCGTCTAACGTGCTGATGGCCGACCGAAACGACGAGCCGACGCCCAAGATTCTTGATCTCGGAATCGCCCAGGCGACGCGGCCCGGTCAAGGCGAAGAGGATCCCTCGCTCGATCCGGACGTTCGCGGCGCCAAGCCGGAATACCTCAGCCCGGAGCAAGCCGACGCCAACGTTCCAGACATCGACACGCGCAGCGACGTGTACTCCTTAGGCGTGCTCCTGTATGAGCTGTTCACGGGCACGACTCCGTTGACGCCGGAACATCTGAAGGACGTTTCCAGGGCCGAAATCTTGCGGCTGATCCGCGAAAAAGAGGCCCCGCCGCCGAGCGTTCGGCTCAAAGAGTCCGAAGATCGATTGTCGTCCGCAGCGCAACGGCGCCAGACGAAACCCAAACAGCTGGTCAAGGCGGTGCGCGAGGAATTGGACTCCGTGACCAAGAAGGCGCTTGCGAAGGACCGCAGCCAGCGCTATGCAACCGTTCACGAACTGGCGCGCGATGTCCAACGCTACCTGGCCGGCGAGCCGTTGGAAGCGGCGCCGGCCAGCCGACATAAGGCGTGGAAATGGGCGAAAACGGCGCCGCAGCCTTGGTTGACCACAGCCGCGGCGATCTTCCTGCTGCTGGGCTTCCTGGTCGGCGTCGGCCTGGGGCTCTGGGAATGGCATGCGGCGGGAGAGGCCCGGAAGGAGGCCCGAGAGGCTAACCACAAGCGAGAGCAGGCCGAGGAGCAGGGAAAGAAACTTGCAAACAAGGCGAAAAAGATGGAGCAGGTGGCCGAGATTCGCAAGAAGGAGCGAGATCAGGCGCGCCAGGCGCAAAAGACGGCGGAAGCAGCCAAGAACCGGACCGAGGACGTGCTGGACTTCGTGAGAAAGCAGCTCATGTCGGCGGGCAGGCCAGGCGACGTGTCGCTGCCCGACGCGTTCTGGGCGGGTACGCGAGCCGAAAAAGACGCCATCCTGCGCAAGGACGTCACCTTGCGAACCGCGGTCGATGAGGCCGAGTCGAAGATCGCCGAGCGATTCGCCGACCTGCCGCAGGAAGAGGCGACCGTTCGAGAAATGCTCGGCTTCGCGTACTTGAATCTCGGAGATGCCGCGAAGGCGGTCCAGCAGTACGAGCGGGCGTTTGAACTGCGGGACGCCATGCAAGGAGTCAGCGACCGCGAGGCGGCCGATTGCCGCAACCAACTGGCCATCGCCTACCGGCTCGCGGGCCGCGCCGACGAAGCGGCCGCCCTGTTCCACCGCACTCCCCATTCGACGCAGGAAGCTGCTGCGCTGGCCGCCCATGGATTAATGCTGTTATCGGAGCAGAAACCCGCCGAGGCCGAGCTTAAACTCCGGCAGAGCCTGGCCATCCGCAAGAAAACGGAACCCGACGACTGGACGACGTTCGAGACGGAATCACTCCTGGGGCAAGCTTTGCTGGAGCAAGGCGAATACTCCGAAGCTGAACCGCGCTTGCTGTCGAGTTACAAGGCTATGAAAGAACACGAGGACGAAAGTTCTTCGCGGGACAAAGCCCGACTGATCGCGACGATAGAACGGCTGGTGCAGCTCTACGATGCCTGGGACAAGCAAGTCAAGGCGGCTCGCTGGCGGGTCGAGCTCGACGCTGCCACCATGCCTTGACGGCGCCTACTTCGGTTTGATGTCGTTTCGCTTTGCATAAGGCGTCAAGAAGAGCTTGGGGCGCGACCTGTGAAGGTCTTCCAAACCGTTCTCCGTGACCTGGGTGTGATTCAAATTCACGTCCCGCAATTCTTTGAATTTCAGCAGCTCGATCAGCGCGCGGTCGGTGATGCGCGTGTGATTGATATCGAGCGACCGCAAGTTCTCGAGTTGGTTCAGCTCTTTCAGCCCCGCGTCACCTAACTGGGTAGAGCTGAGATCCAGTGTTTTCAGATTCGTCAGTCCCTTTAACTCTTTCATCCCCGCGTCGCTGATTCGCGTGGCGCTGAGGTCCAGCGACTGGAGCTTGGAAAAGTTTTTCAGTGCTTTCAGTCCAATGTCGCTGATGCGCGTCTCGAACAGCTTCAAGCTCTGCAGCTCCTTGAGGTCCTTCAGTTCGAACAATCCGGCGTCGGTGATCCCGGTCTCGCTCAGATCCAGCTTCTGCAAACCTGTGAGCGGCTGCAGTTCTTTCAGACCCTCGTTGGTAATCTGAGCAGCCCCGAGTTTCAGCACCTGCAAGTCCCTGAACTCCTTTAACACTTTCAGCGACTGGTCCTTGACCTGCGGTCCCATAAGAAATACGGCGAACACGGGCTTGCCGATTCGCTCGTGGTCCCGGCGGACGTTGCCCTCTAGTCGCTCCACCGTCCTGACTGCCTCGTCCTCATCGGCTCGAGCAATGACTGCAGTCG
>DASZUP010000362.1:0-9945 GCA_035547635.1 Pirellulales bacterium | reverse complement strand
TGGTTCGTGACCGGCAAGCACGGCGCCCAGACGCACATGGGCAATGTCACGGTAACGGACCGGCAGCGGCCTGAGAACCTTGACCGGGCCGCCGGCGCCAACCGTTCGAGCGTCGAAGGTCTGATCGACGCCGCGCCGTATCTCACGCCCCACAGCGATATCGTGGCGCTGATGGTGCTCGAACATCAGACCAAGATGCACAACCTGATCACCGCCGCCAACTACCATGCCCGATTGGCCTTGCATTACGAAGCGGGTTTGAACAAAGCCCTCGATCGTCCCGCCGAAAGCGTTTCCGACAGCACGCTGCGGCGGATTCACAGCCCGGCCGAAAAGCTGGTCAAGTATCTGCTATTCTCCGAAGAAGCGCCGCTCGCCGATCCGATCCAGGGCAGCACGCGTTACGCGGCGGAGTTCGCCGCTCGCGGCCCGCGAGATCGCCGCGGCCGCTCGCTCCGCGACTTTGACCTCAAACGCCGCTTGTTCAAATATCCGTGCAGTTACGAAATCTATTCTGAAGCGTTCGACCAATTGCCGCCGCTGACCAGGCAATACGTTTATGACCGGCTCCGGCAAGTTCTCATCGGCGAAGATCAAAGTTCCGACTTCGCCCATCTATCGGCTGAGGACCGGCAAGCGATCTTCGAGATCCTGCTGGAAACGAAGTCGGATTTGCCCGCCGACTGGAAGCGATCGTAAGCGGCTTTTTCATGCATTCTGCTGCGGTTCGGCGGGACCGACGAGTCGGCCGGGCGGACGGCCCATCAGAATGCCGCACATGCCGCCGCGCTGCGCGACGTTGACCACCTGCTTCTGCGACGCTCGTCCGACGATGCCCAGACCGTAACGCGTGGGCGCAAATCCCATCACGGTGTGAAACGGCTCGACGTGCACCGTGCCGTCGGCGCTGACCACTGGAAAATCACCCGCGGGGATGCTCGCCAGCCGTTGCACGACCCACTGCTCGGGCCCTCCCAGGGCGATGTCCAACAGACGATTCCATTCCGCTGGTTCCATGCCGTGCCCGACGTAAACCCTATCTCCACCATAAGACCGGTTCGGCTTGAGCACCAACCGTTCATGGTCCGCTCGAGCGAATTGCAGCAATCCGCCGCGCTCGCCGCCAGGCAGCGTGGTTTCTCGATCGGCCAGCAAGCGCGTCCAAAGCACATGCCGCCGAAAGACCTGCCGCTCGTCGCTGTTGAAAAAGCGCTCGGTGAAACGAGCATTGGTCAGCAGCTCCCAGCAGCTCTTATGATCAAAATCCCCTGAAGCTGAGGAGATGATCCGGTTCTGCCGAAACAGCTCTCGAACGGGCGCAATGTCGACGCCGGTCGCCTCGAGCGCGAGCAGATCGCGGATCTCGTAGTCGCGATAAGCGACGTCGACAAGCGTGTCGCCATACCAGACTTCGCCTTTTCGCAAGGACAACTCGGCCGGGTCGGCGTGTACTACGGTCATGCCGTGGCGCTCGTGGAAATACTGCGCCAACGGCGCCTGCTCGCTCGGCCCCTCGTCCGCGTACTTCGGCTCGATAAAACAGACGTTGCGCCCCGGGCGGCCGATGGCTTCCAAATGATCGAGCACTTCCTGGATGAACAGCTCGCGCAGATCCTGGCCCGGCTCCATGCGCAACTGCGGATCGCGCGCCGTCAGTTCAGGGACGACGATCTCCATCAGCATCTGTTCGCAGGTCGGTCCCAGGTGAATGCCGCCGACGCCGCACAAGTTCGGCTCGAAGAACCGCAGCGATTCTTTCCAGGTGGGGCTGGTGAATTCCGCCATGGCATCGAGCCGCCCGAAGACCGGATTGGTCTCGCGCTGACTGGCGCCCCACGTGTCGCGCAGCCACTGTTCCTCTGCAGTCGAGAGCGGCACGGTCTCGCGGACTTCGGCGTCTTGCAGATACAGCTCCGCGACGCGCTTCAGCGCGTTCATGATCGTCAGCGAAACGAAGTGCAAATAGGCCAATTGATCCGGCATGACGGCCAGCGGCCGCAGCATCACGCGGATCGCTTCGGTCTGCCCGTGGTGCGTGTAGATCAGCTGCCGCCGGAACGCCTCTTCGGTCATGAGCCGGGTCAGTTCAACGATCTTGTCGTCCGGCAGCCCGTAAAGCGCCTTTCGCAAACGGCCGTCAAGGTGCAGGCCGCTCAGCCCAAGTTCTTCGGCGGGAGTCAACATAGACCTGGGCCTTCAAAGGCGATGGACGAGAAACCGAAAGCGCCCGCTGAGCGGCAGGCCGTCAAGCGCCGCGCCGCAGCATTGCATTCTAGCACAAGCTCGGCAAGCGGCCGTTAACGTCGATCGTCAAACCCGTCGAGTTGCGAGGCCAGTTCGATCCGCGCATTGACCAGGGTCAGCACGTGCCTCCATTCCGCCGGCAGTTCGCTCGAGAAGCGTGCGACCAGTTCACGGGCCTTGTTGATGTGCTTTGCGCGGCCCGCATCGGTCAACGACTCGGAATCGGCGAGGTTGTCGTAGACGTCCCCCAATTTGCACAATTTCACTTCCAGCGGCGCCGCGATCAGCCGCTCCAGGTATTGCTGCTCGCGCACGTCTTCCGGCAAACGCTTGTCCTTGGAGAGAGCTGCAACATACTCGGCCACGCGAGCGCCGAAGCGCTCGCCAAGGTCGTCGTGGTCCGTGCGCGTGTCTTCGATCACGTCATGCAGCACGGCGGCGGCCAGCACGTCCGGATCCGTCACTCCAAACTCCGTGGCCAGTATCGCCAACACGCGCATCGGATGGGCCACATAGGGCGTTTCGCCGTCCTTTCGCAAGTGGCCCTGGTGCGCACGTGCGGCAAACGAGATCGCTTCCGCCAGGCGTTGAGCGTTCGATAGGTTCGTCATATTTGTGGCCTTTTATTGCGCTAACTCCCTCAAGACTCGCCGCGACCGGCAGGAAAAATGCCTGCCGCGACTGCTGCTGGGGAAACCTGACGTCGCGTCTGGCCGCAGCCAACCGAACGGTTCGCCGCTGCGGCAGCCAGCATAACGAGATCGGTGGAAAATTGCGAATTCTTCCCCATGCGATCCCGATTCCGAAACCGCCGATCCTACCCGCCTTCGCAGGCCACCTGTTCCGCCGCCGGTAAATAATCCGTGCTTACCGGGTAGTTCCGGAAACGGACTGAATAATACTTCTCGAACCACTCGGCAATGTCAGGCTCGATGCCCGCGTCGTAGTCGGGCGCTACGTGCAACGTCTTGCCGAACGTGGGTTCGCGAATCTCGCCCTGTTCGACGATCACCTCTCCCGCCTTGATTACAAAGCGGGGCAATTCGAACATCGTTTCCTTGTTGTCGTCGGGCGTGTAGATCGTGACATCGGCGTCGGCGCCCGGGCCGAGATGGCCCTTGTGCTTCAGGCCTAGAATGCGAGCCGGCGCCGCCCGGGTGATGATGCAGATCTCGTTGAGCGAATACTGGCGGTCCAGGTCGGCCAACTGGCTCCGCTCGCGCACCGCCGGATGGACGGTCTTCAGCACGTCCTGTCGATAAGTTCTGTCCATCAGCAACCGCACGATTTGCGGGTAGGCCATGAACGAGCCGCCGTTGGGATGGTCGGTGCTCATTACCACGCGCCACGGATCGTTGACCATCAAATACCACTCCAGGCCGATTGCCCATTGCAGGGCGTGCACCAGGCTTTTATTGCGGTACTCGATCGGAGCGATGCCGCAGCCCGACTCTTGCTCGGTGTCGCCGCTGAACCACTTCGACTTGTAGATATTGCTCAAGTAGTAACCGACCGGTCCGTCGCCGGTCATGCTGGTAGTCTGGCCGAACAGGACCTGGCCGACGTCGACGGTAACATTGGCGTGTTCGTTCACGTATTCGGCCAGCGGCAGGACCTTGGAGTTGAACGTGTTTTCGTCTGCGTCGCCTCCGCCGTAGCTGTGGAACTGGATGTGCGTCAGGTGGCCGCGGCGACCTTCCAAAGCCCGCATCGTCTCGAGCGTCGTGGTCCAATTGCCCGGCATGCCGAGCATGTTTGAATGAATGTGAATCGGGTGGGGCAGCTTCAGATCGTTGGCCGCATGGGCGATGCCTTGGATGATCTGCCGCGGCGTGACGTTGAACGACGGCACGACGTCGTCGATGCTGTACACATTGCCCGCTTGTTTCGACTTCCAGACTTCCACCCCGCCGGGATTCACCAGCTTGGGCGCGTAGCCCTTGGCGGCCGAAAGCAGCCAGGCGACGAAGGCCTTCAGCCGATCGGGATCTTTCTTCTCGATGGACCGCATCACGTAATGGTTGTTGCCCATCAACACGAAGAAGCCTTTGTCGAGGCAAGGCGTATCTTCGAATTCCTCGTGGGCGTGCCGGGCGGAAAGGGGCGGCACTGCGGCGTCGAAAGCCGTGGTATAGCCGAGCCCCGCGTATTTGTAGCCCGTGGCGAACGTGCTTGGCACGCTCCCCATCGTGCCGCTATGCGTGCGGGCCGTGCGGCGCACCGGCTCGCTGCGGCGTTTTTCCTCGGGGCGCATTTTGCGGGCCATGTTCACTTTCGGCCCGGCGATATGGCAGTGCATATCGATGCCCCCCGGCATCACGACCAGCCCCGTTGCGTCGAGCGTGCGGTCCGGGCGAACGCTGGGATCGGTCGGCGGCGCGACGATGCGGCCGTCTTCGATCCAGAGATCGCGCACTTCGCCGTCGATATGGTTGGCCGGATCGTAAAGCGTGCCGCCGGAGATTTTGAAGAGCATGGATGGAGGAGGGAAGTCGGAGGTCGGAAGTCGGAAAGGGGCGCTGATCGCGCCGCCCTGTCGCACGAACCCAATGTCGCCGTTTTGCGTCCGGCGTCAAGCAAGGACGGCGGGAGGGCCGGTTCAGCGGATCGAGACATTCGCTCGACGGCTGGCAAATCGCGGCTTTTTCACTATGTTTGGGGACTTCACGCCACTGAACGCCCGGAGGTTTGACGCCATGTCCCGACTGACGCTTGCCATCAACGAAATTCGCACCGCCCGAGACTATTCCAGGCGGCTGCTCGGCGATTTGGAGCCGGCTGACTGGTTCCGCCGGCCGGCCGAAGGGGTGACGCATATCGCCTGGCAAGTCGGTCACCTGGCAATGGCCCAGTATCGGCTGGCATTGGAGCGAGTCCGGGGGCCGCGACCGGAGGACGAGCAGCTCATCTCCGCGACGTTTCTGGCCCAATTCGGCAAGGGCTCCGTCCCCACCGCATCGCCGGCCGATTATCCGTCCGTCGAGGAGATCCTGGCGGCGTTTGACCGCGTGCATCGCCAGGTCCTTGAGGAGTTGCCCCAAGTTCCTGACGCCGAACTCGATCGGCCGCCGGAAAAACCGCATTCGCTGTTCAATACGAAATTGGACTCGCTGTTCTGGTGCGCGCGGCACGAAATGCTGCACGCTGGACAGATTGGCCTGCTCCGGCGCCTGTTCGGCAAAGCGCCGCAATGGTAAGCGCGACAAGCGCACTGCGTGCTTCTTCAACGTCAATTCGACAATTGTGTGCCTGGCGGCAGAGCGAAGCGATGCCCCAGGGCACTGAGAGTTCACCCCGCTTTATCAGCCACGCTTTCCGGCGTCAATTCAGGTTTTTGATGATGCGCTACTGCGCCGCCGTCAAAAGCGACTCGCCGGACAGGCGATAGACGGTCCCTTCTTCCAGACCGCGGGCCCCAAGCGAGCGATAGAAGCGAATCGCGGGCTCGTTCCAGTCCAGCACCGACCATTCCATGCGGGCGCAGTCTCGCTCCACGGCCAACCGCACGACCGCCTGAAACAGCGCTTTGCCGTGTCCGCGGCCGCGGTGCTCGGGCTCTACGTACAGGTCTTCCAGGTACAGCCCGGGTTTGCCGGCAAACGTCGAGTAGTTATGAAAGAACAGCGCGAAGCCGACGACCTGCCCCGCTTCTTCCGCCAGCAGCGTCTCAGCCCAGGGGCGCGGACCGAACAGATGCTCGCGCAGCTCCCGCTCGTCGAACTTCACTTCGTGGTCCAACCTGGCATGCTTCGCCAATTGACGAATCAGATGGCAAATCGCGGGCAGGTCTTCAGCAGTGGCGGAACGGATCATGGCAATTAACTTCAAAGCATGTTTTGTAATCGCTTGTCGGCTTGTCCGTCGAGCATTCGCGGCGGCTCTCGCACAAATTCGTAAGAGAAAGCTCCGAGCAGTTCTCCTTCGCCAACCTGGTGACATTGCTGGCACTGTTTTCGGGCGAAAATGGAACCGAGCGTGCGCAAGCGATTCACGCCGACGTCGGCGACCAGAGACTCGCCGTGCGACAGTTTCGCGATACCGCGACGCTCGAACGCGTCGAGAGGCCGCACGGGCGCCGTGTTCAATGCATCCATTCGCGGCAAGCGCTCCGAGACGTAGACCATCGGCGGTTTGTGTGTGAGCAAACTCACCAGTTCCAAACGCGTCGTCTGCCAACGCTCTTCGGCGTCGCGCGTGCCGGTCCTGGGCTGCGGCATTTGAGAAAGCCCTCGCAGTCCGAAGCCGGCCGCCTCACGGAGCTGCTTCGCCCAACCACGGTTCCGCCGGTTGACGAAGTCGACGAGAGAATCGCGAGGCGACGGGCCCAACTCCAAGGCATTCAACCCCGGCTCCGGCGTCGGCGCGTCGATCTGCCACGTTACGTCGCCTGGCGTTGAGATCGGCGTGTCGAGGCGCGGGTTTACGTACAGGTCGCGGCCCGAATCGGAGGGCGTAGAAAACTCCTGCCAGCGGCCCGTCATTCTTCCAACGCCAAAGCTCGGGGCGTCGATGAATTGTTGAACGTTCCTTGCGTGGGCGTATGCCAAGGCTCGCGAGAGTGGCGAGGAAGGGGCGGTTCCTACCTCGTTTTCGAGATCTTCGCGCGCCATGATGCCGCCGAGCTGGCAAGCCGCCGCTTGCTTGTGCTCGTGAAACGCGTCGACCGGCAGGTTGCCGCCGTCGCCGCGATACTTTGTGAACGTCACTCGCTCCGCCAGAGACTCCAGCGGGTATTCTCGCCGGACCGCAGCCCATTTCCGCAGGTTCATCACGCCGATCAACGCCGTAAACGCCAATGCGACCGCCACCGAACTCGCCATGAAAGTCTTCGGCGGCATTTTTGCAGCGGCGCTCTGGTATCCGCGACGTTCGAATAGAAAGGCCGTTGCCCCCAGCGCTATTATCGCGAGGCAGAGGGAGATGATCAGCATAACATCACCCCGCAGATAGAGGGAGAACCGTGCGAAACGACGTGCGCGGCCGGCGACAGCCGCCGTCTGTAGCATATCGCCCGCGGACGGCGCGGAGCAAGCAAACGCGAACTATCCGCCGCCTTGCGGGCGGCGCAAAATGAGAGAGGCTCGAGTGCAGCGGGTCTGTCGTTTTGTGTTGGTTTTATTCCGCTCTGCCACCGCCGGGCTCGTCCCGGTGGAGCGCTGATTGGTCAGCTAGAAGCCGCGCCTCACGGCAACCCCTGTTTCCGTTCCTCGCTTGTCCGCCGCCACCGCTGGCGGCGGCGGACAAACGCGGAACGGGAAGACGAGAACCTCGGCGTGGCAAGCGATTCTAGCGGGAAATCATCGCCCGCCCGGGACGAGCCCCGAGGCGTGGCGGAGCGGAACCAGCATTGCGCCGATTCCAGAGGCAATCGGGATTCTTATTACCCCGGCGCCAAAGTAGGTCAGGCTTTCCAGCCTGACGGGCCCTCCACGTCAGGCTGGAAAGCCTAACCTACGTGACAAACTTTCGTGTCGGCGTGATACATAATCTGGGGCCGAACGTCCTGGACCCGTTTTGCGGACGAGGAAATTCCCGCCCTCGGAACTTCGCTTCCCCCCTCCGCCCCTGCGGCCAAACTTTGGTAAACTGCAAACCTTCCACCCGCTGAATGAACCACTGAACCCGCCGGAGGCCGCCATGTCGAATAGCGTAGAAATGTACAACGAAGCCGAAAAGCTCAAGGACGCGGGAGATCTGGAAGGGGCGGCGGCCAAGTTGAACGAGCTGCTGGCGAGCGAGCCCGACTACGCGTTGGCCCATTCGGCCTTGGCGGTGATTTACACTCGGCTGCGTCGCCACGACGAGGCCATCCAGCACGCCGTGAAGGTCTGCGAATTGGAACCGACGGATGCGTTCAGCTTTACGGCCTTGAGCGTGACCTACCAGCGGGCCGGCAAGATTCCCGAAGCCGAGCACGCCATGGCCCAGGCCCAGATGATCACCGGTCACCGCCACTGAGCAGAGCCCGGGCGCCGGGCTAACCGATGCGCAGGCCGCGGTCGTCGATCGTGTACGGCACGATTTCTTCCGTGCAGGCGCTGCCGCGGTGTTTGGCCACGTACAAGGCGCGGCCCAGTTTGTTGCCCGAGCGAACGCGGCCCAGGTAGACCAGCGTGTTGGCGTTGGAGAGCAAGTCGCCTTCGTCCAGCTTACGGACGATGAGCTCTTCCAACATCGTCTCGGGCGTGGTGTAGAGCAGCAGGCAGGCCACCTGGCTCGGATCGTAGGCCGCCTGCTGGATCTGTTCGGCGTGGGCCCGATAGTGTTGCCGGAACAGATCGCGAGCGACCCATTCAGATTCCTTGCGCAAGATCTGGTGATAGACGTATTCGAACAACTCGAACTGAATGCTCTCTGAAGCCCGCTCCGCCGGCTCGATTCCATCCACCACCGCGCGGCGCACGCCGCTGACGAAGTTGCCATAGAAGAAGGCGATGGTCACGTCGAGCTTCTTGGCCAGCTCGACCTGCCAGTCTTGCCAGGCTTCGGAGCCGAGATCGCGCCGCGTGACGCGCCGGCCGTGATAGTCGAACACGTGCAGGTAATCGGGCTGTTTTCGTTCCGGATGGAAGAAACCATCGGTCGCCGGCGCTCGCGAGGGATCGGCCTTGTCGAGCTGCCACTGGAACATCCGCTGGGCGTATTCGCCGTGGCTTTGCGCGTCGCCGCGGCAGGCCATGTCGAAGATGATGCCGCGGCGCCCTTCCTGTTCCAACCCGGCCTGCGAAAACTGCACGCCGAATTGCGTCTTGCCGATGCCGGTGGCGCCGGCCAGTACGGTCAGCGTGCCCGGCAGCAGCCCGCCGCCCATCAGTTCATCGAGACCAGGGATTCCCGTGGAAAGTCGTGGTTGTTTCATCGCGGCAGGAAGGACTAGGGGAGGGAATTCAGGTGAGACGTTCAGCGGCGGAAAAAGGTTCGCCGACTCGGGCAATGCCAAGCGCTGGGCGATCCTTCAACAGAGGCAAGGCTTAAACGGTCAGCATGCGGTCGCGGGCGGCGACCTTCCAACGCTGCGTGGCGCGGCCGTTCTCGATAATCACCGCTTCGCGGTGCAGCGCTACCGTCGGGCAGACGTGATACGGCACGCCGTACAGCGCATCGCCCACGGCATACTCGGCCGCATGGCTGGTCTCGACGGCCAGGTGCTCTTCGCTATGCACGACCTGTTTGGCGTCGGACGGTTCCAGCAGCACGACTCGCGGCTCCGGATTGTCGGGCGAGATGGCCTTGTAGCCCAGATCCAGACAGAGGCGATTGTCGCCCGGCTTGCTGATCACGCGCGTCAGCAACAGCGCGGCAGGCAGAAACTCCAGGTCCGGAAACTTGCCGGCATAGTTTTCATCCCAAAACACGCACGTGCCGGGGCTGCACTCGCGGTCGGCGTGCCGGGCGTGCACAGGAAAGGTCGGCGTGCCGCCGGCGACGATCCGCGGCACGATCAAACCGGCGGCTTCCAGGCGACTGCGCAATTGTTCGACCGGCACGAAGTCGGCTTCGGCATGTTTGATGCGTTCCTGCAGATCGGCTTCACGCGCGTGGCCATCGTACACGTGAAATCCACCCGGCTTCAGGCCCGGCAGATCGGCCAGCAACCGATAGACCTCGGCGGCCTTCTCGCCGGGCGCAATGCCCGAGCGGTGCATGCCATTGTCAATATCGAGCAGCACTTCGATCGTTTCGCCGCCGGCGGCGAAGGCG
>DASZUP010000361.1:0-11747 GCA_035547635.1 Pirellulales bacterium | reverse complement strand
CGAGCCAGTGCGGCGAGCAGCACCGCGTGCTCGGTGCAATCGCCCGCCATCGTTTCCGCCACCTCGCTGGCGCTGGCAAACGCCGTGGAATAGTTCTTGTCTTTGACGTTCCGGTGCACGTAGCTTTCCAGAGCCTGCGCGACCTTCCAGGGAGCTTTCTGGTCGCCCGCCGCCTTTTCGGCCATCTCCGCAATCCGCGGATCTTCGCTTTGGACCAGGTCGTTCGGCTTGCGATCCGCGTCCGTCGGCGGCGAGGCGTGCGCGGCTTGTCCCGCGGGCAGATCCGTGTCGGGGCCGATCGCTTCGACGGTAATTTCGGCCGTATGGGGGCCGGTCGAATTCACCTGCTGAGTCATTCCGCTGACAAACAGGGCGGCCGGGTCTTCGCCGGCCAGCTCGACGCGGTAGCGAACCTTGCGCGTCTGGTGCGGGTCGGCCAGCGGCTTCGACAGCTTGACGGTCGACATCTTGCCCAGATCGAACGTGGCGTCGGTCTTTTCGAGCGCCACGGCCTTGGTCGTGCGATAGCTTGTTATCTGCATGGCTGACATATAAGTCTTCATGACCTCGCCGGTGCGGTCGGCCCAAAGCGTCTGCTCGAGCTTGCCGCCCGGTTGATCCAACGTGCAATCGATGCGCAACAACTTGTAGCTGCCGGTGAGCAATTCGGTCTCTTCATAGTCGGCCGCCGCCAGTTCGGCCTTGGCCAGGATGTTTATCGGCGGCTGCAGGGTTTTGATGGTGCGCCGTTGGCCGGGTTCCATCGGCTGGCGCTTCAGCTCCTGGTCAATGGCGAAATATCCGCGGGCGTCGGCCGGCCAGTCGATCTCGTGCGTTGTCTTCGTGCCCGCCACCCTGGTCTGCAGGCGTAGCTTGCCGCCTTCGACCTGGCCCGATACGACGGTGGCCTGCGGCCCCAGTTCGGCGTCGCTGGTCAAGGACAACACCTGGCCTTCGGGCGTTTCGAGACTGCTGATCCGAATGCCCACATCGGTTGGCTGTCCGAATCGCTTGACGAACAACTGGCTTTCTCCTTCGAGGTGCAGCAGCGTCCGGCCATTTTCTTGAATCTCTCGTTGCGTCGCGTGGTTGTAGCCGACGCGGCTGCCCTGCATGAACAAGACATCCCAGCTTTCCTCGTCGGGCTCATCATTTGCGGCTTGCGTTTGCCTGCCGGCCGGCGCGGTGGAACTCTCCGCTTCCGCCGCCGTATTCGTCGCTGAGTCTTTGACCGTCGGGTCTGCGTCGCTGCAACCTGCAAATGCGGCGGCGACGCACAGCACGGCCAGCCAGCGGGGATAGACGGATCCGCGGCATACGAGGCTCGGCGACCAGGACATGCTTCTTCCTTTCACGTGTTGAAACTCCGGACTCGCTCGGACCGCATGGCGCAGCCTTCGCGAACCATTCAATATACCAAACGGTTCGCCCCTCGGCGGCGGGCGATTTTTCGCGAACGTTCTCGTGGCGGGCTGCGTAGGCAAGAAAGAGACGGGAAGTCCCTCGAAAGGTGCACGCAAGCATCACGAGCGACTTCCCGTTTTTTTGTTCGTCCGTAGCGGAAACAACGGAGCGGCGGCATGCGTCGAGTGGCGCAACCGACGTTTCTACGCGACCCGCAGAGCTTGCCGCGCGAGGGATCATTTTTCGATGCGAAATTACCTGCATGGCGCCGCGAACCGGCAAGCTGAGTGCTAGAGTTGGGTAGTAGATCAATGGCTGCGGAGTAATTGCGCCCGCGATTTTCGGCGCCGGGGCACTTCGGAAAACCAGCCGACCCGGGCAGTGCCGGGTCGTAGCGAACAGGCGGGTTCTTCCAACGGCAGCGGCGAGATCGAGCGGAGCAGACCCTATTCATTGGCGAGTGATTATTGAATTTCGGCTTGAAGCTGTGGTTTTGAGCTAACGTTGTCTGGGCAGCCAACGTGTCTTCCCGGCAGCTTCGCCGCATTCGAGACCGGCTCACGAGATAGAGGCTAGCGATGGGTTTTTTGAAGCGTTTTTTTCGTAACGTGTTCCGTGACGGCGCACCCAGCGCCGGCACAAGCAGTTTTGAACGGCTGTCTGAAGAAGAGCTGGAAGCCCATCTCGGAGTCGTCCGGTATGGCGATTTCGTGCTGACCGATGCGGTCCGACCTTCCTACGATCTGCAGGTCGTGCCTTGCCAGGGCTATCGACATGACGTCTACCGCGACGAAGAGACCCGGGCCAGCGTGCCCGTGTTGATGGCCGCGGCCTCGAACCAGCACTTGTTCGAGACCTTCATGGACCTGCTCGATCCGCTGGGTTCCGAAGTTGACGTGGTCTTGGAAACCAGCCACAACCGCGAAAACCGCGGACACGTCGACTTGTACCGCGAACATATTGACCTGCCGGTGTTGAAAAGCATTTTGTGGGACTTTGAGGACTTGCTGCTCAACGACGGCTGCACGGGCATTGCCGTGCTCAACCCGGCCATTCCGCAGGAAGTGCAATTCGACGAGCACAAGCTATTGATCGTCTACGGCGAAAACCTGGCGCCGTTTGAAGATGCGTTGCGCGATCGACGCGTGATGTGCAACGACCAGATGAAGTTCATCACCGAGGCAGAACACGTCCACTCCTCCAGTGATCAGTTCCTGGAGCAGTTCGAAGAGCTTAAAATGCGGCTCGGCATGGACTCCATGGGCGATTATTGAGCCTTCGGCCGAGAACGGAGACAGGCGGGAGCAATCGCAGCGCAACCGCCTTCATTCCGCACGACTCAGCCGTTCCGCCAGGTACTCGGCCAGGGCGTCTTGCCAGGCGGGCATGGGCGGTCCGCCGAGGCTGTAATATCGGCTCGCGTCGAGCACGCTGTAACCTGGGCGCGGAGCCGGCGCCCCGTATTCGGCGGTGGTGATGCGCTCCAGCGTCACTTCGAGCCCCGCGATGCGGAAGATCTCCTGAGCGAAATCGTACCAGGTCGTGGCGCCGCGATTGACCACGTGAAACGTGCCGCGCGCTCCGGAGTTCAACAGGAACAGAATCGCTCGAGCCACGTGCGGCACGTAGCTGGGCGTGCAATGCTGATCGCCCACGATGCGCAAGCTCGAGCGCTCCTGGCCTAAACGCAGCATGGTCTCGACGAAGTTGCCGGGAGTTTTGGGTCCCGGCTTGCCGTACAGACCGCAACTGCGAACGATCAAGTGCCGCGCCCAGCTTGCCGCCTGTCGCTCGCCCGCCAGTTTGCTCTGCCCATAGACGCCTTGCGGGCCCGGCTCGTCCTCTTCGCGGTAAGGCGCGCTTCGGGTCTGGTCGGCGCCGAAGACGTAGTCGGTGCTGATCTGGACCAAAGGAATGTTCAGCTCGGAGCAGACTTGGGCCAGATAGCCTACCCCCGCAGCGTTGATTTGCCGACAACAGTCGGGGTCTTGCTCGGCGCGATCGACCTGGGTGTAAGCCGCCGTATTGATCACGGCCGTCGGGCCGACGGCCAGCAGCGACTGACGGACGCTCTCAGAAACGGTGAGGTCAAAATCGGGGACGTCCAACGGCACGGCTGCGGTTTTCAACTGGCGGCAAAGCTCGCCGCCCAGTTGTCCGCCCGCGCCTGTCACGGCAATTCGCATTGACGCACCTTGAATTCGCAAGTAACCAAAGGCGGTTAAGCTGCCAACCAGGCCGCTGAGGTCGCCCAAGCCGCTGGCGAAACGCGATCGTCCGAGAGGGGCCGATTATCGTCCGCTCATTTAAACAGTTGAAACGCGCCCGAGGACTTGTTGCCCGACTTATTTGCGTTGGAGCCCGCCGGTTTTTGCAAGTCCAGCGGCGGGAGCCGAACGACGTTGTCGCTGGGCAGCCCGCCGGAGGTTCCGTTGGTGGCCGGTTGGGCGGGGGCGGCCGGCTTGGAAAGCCCGCCCAGGCCGTTCGATGAACCGCTGACCGGGGGGCCGGGCGGTTTGGCGGATGACTTGGCGGGCGAAGCGGAAGGTTTCGCTGCGGCGGACGCATCCCTGGGGGGCGTGCGAGCCATCATCGGACGCTCTTGGAAGACTGCTTCGGCCGTGATGGGAATGTCGGGCTTCGGCATCTCAGTTTCGCCTCGTTTGCGGCGAGAGAACAGCAAGCGACTGCCCGCGAAATGAGTGCCGTCGTAAATGGAACCGCGCTGGAACGGTCCGGTCCCCAAGATCCAGGTGTCCTTGGCGTTGCTGACCACCGGAAATACTCCCGACTGCCATACCGGTTGACCGGTCTTCTGGTTGTAGGCGAAGGCCGCAATTTTGGCGACGCCCTTCTGATCGGTCGTTTTGGCGAAAGCGATCTCCGGGATGGCGGATGGAACGCCTGCCATCAACGAGGAACCGGGGACGCTCAAAGCGGGAATGCCGAGCATGACGTCGTGGTGGTTCGTGCCGACGGCGCCCGACCGGGCTTCGATGACGTAGGTCGCCGACTCCTTGTCAGGAAGCAGGATGACGCCCTGGGCGAGCATGTGCTGGCGCAGCGAACTGATGACGTAATTCTTATCGACGACGCCTTCCATGTAGCTGACGTCGAGGTACGCGTCCTTCCCCGCCAACGGTTTAAAGTTCATGTTGTCGATCGCGCGGTCGACGGCCGTTGAAATCAACAACTGTTCCGTCGCCGTGCGAGACGTGTCGGACCACTTGGTCGTGCCGCATCCGGCGGCCGCAAGCCAAAGCCCCGCAACGACGAAGAAGACAGACGACCGGAGCATTACCGCCAACGAGCGAAGGAGGAACGAAGCATCAAAACTTTGACATGCGTTCCGCAGGGGAACGCGGGCCGGATTATAGCGAACCGCCGAGGTCGGCCAAACGCGAGTTCGCAGGCCGAGAGGGGCCGCACTGCCTGCGCGTTGCGCAAGCGCCTTGCAAGAAACGGCTTGGCTGTGCTAGCAGCCGTTTGAGATTTCCGGCGGCATAAGCGAAAGGCCGCGGAGACGTCGTTAAGGCCGGCAACCTGAGGCGGCTGGGGGAGTCGCTGCACCCGCGCCGCAAGACGCGAGTTGCTGCACGGTGATTAACGCAACTCGCTGCGGATGGTCTTTTTGGCCGCTCGAGCCGGTGCGGCGTCGGAAGGCGCTCGAGACGATTTACCGGCGTGCATCGTCGGAGAAGCATCGCCGTAGAACAGCGTAGTTTCTTCCTGCGTCAGCTTGGTATTGAGCGGCTTGCATTGCAACTCGACGCGGAAACGATGCGTGCCGCCGGTCTCGGCTCGGGCATGAATCTTGAACACCGTCTCCTCGCCTGCCCCGAGCGTGGCGATCGGGTCGAAGACGACGGTGCCTGGAGAAATCTCGTGAGCGCCCCCTTCGGCGCTGACCGGCTCGATGCCTTTGGAATAGAAGGCGACGATCTCAACGCCTTCGGCGCTCTTGGTTCCGCGATTGCGAACTCGCAATTCGTAGATGGCGTCGTGACCGACGGCCACCGGACCGGAAGGATCGGCGACGTCCAGGACCAGGTCGGCTACGGCAATCACCTCGGTGACTGCGAGCTGCGAGCGTTTCAAGTCGCCGTCGGCGATGGCTGTGACCTCGAGCTGATTCTGCCCGGCAGCCTGCATGGAGCAGGTGACTTGCAGGGTTTCGTCCGCACCGGGCGAGAGGTCGTCCAGGGACCAGACGACGCGGTTGCGCTTCGAATCGAACTTTCCGTCGCGAGTGCAAGAAACAAACGCGGCGCCGGCCGGCAGCGAGGCGGCGAGCTTCACATGCCGAGCCGCGGCGTCGCCCGGGTTCTGCAGATGGATTTCGTAGGTTGATTCGGCGCCTGCGTAAAGCCGCTCGGGCGCCACAATCGCCACATCCAGAGCGGGTTGACGTACCACCACTTCTTCGAGGGCGACGGCTTTCAGGTCCCCGTCGGCGACGGCTTCGGCTTGAATCGACAGCGTCCCGCCCTGGCGAGCCACCAGCTCGATCTCGACCGTTTTCGTTTCACCCGCGGGGAGCGAGCCGATGCGATGGCTGGCGCCTTCGCCTTCGCCAGGAACGAGAGGCAACAGGCGAATCATCACGCTTTCGGCGTCGCCGTTGCCGGGATTGCTGACGCTCAGGCGGTAGATCTCCTTGGCGCCGCAAAGCACTTCGCCGGCGCCCGCGATCTTCAGTTCGAGTTTGGCTTCTTGCACTTCGACGGTGGCGTTCGAACCGATTGCCGCCGAAGCCCAGCGAACGGACAGGTCGAACGGCCGATTCTCCCGCGTTACCAGCTGCAGCGCCAGTTGTTCGTCCGCGCCAATCGCCAGGCTGGGCAGCGACCATTGCAGTACGCCCGCTTCCTGCTGGAGCATGCCGGCCGTGCCGGCGCTGGCGCGGGCTTCGTGCACCTCGACCGAGGTCGGAACGTTAACGCGCACGACCACGTCGCTGGCGGCGAACTGGCCGTCATTTTTAAGATTGATTTTGTATTCCGCCGGACGGCCCACCGTTACCCGGCGCGGACCGATGGTCTCGACGGACAGCACCGGGCTCTGACGCGAGAAGAGCACGTCTTTGTCGGGGGACATGCGGCGCGTTTCAGGACGCGTCCGGCGCGGACTGTCCGGCGGACTGCGCAACGGCGAAACCGGCGCGAATTCTTCCGTTTCCTCGGGAGCCTCGAATTCGTCTTTGGGTTCCGCCCGTTCTGGGAGCGCCTCGGTAGGCTCGTCTCGCATCGCCTCGCTCGGTTCGTCTCGACTGGTGGTCCTGCGACGTATGGGGCGGGCAGGCGCCTCTTCCGGCTCGAAGGCTTCTTCGGACACTTCCTCTTCGAAAGCATCTCGGCGCCGGGCGGAACTGCCACCCGCCGGAGAGCGAGCGGTAGACGCCGATCTGGGCTGACGGCGGATGAGGTGCGTCGACGTCGAGCCCGACGGTTGGGCGGGCACCGCCGATTGTCGCGTTAACCGAGGCGCCGAGCCGGCCGGCGCGGATTGCACCCTGCCGGAGGAGCTTTTGGCGGCGGAACTTGCGGATCGCGCCGTCGAGGAGGCCATCCGAGGCGCCGAACCGTGCGTCGAATGATGGTGATGCGCATGGTGTTCGGCCGGCGACTCTTCGCCGCCGACGATGTTGCGTCGCAGCCGTTCTAAACGCTCGCCGAAGGTCAGCGATCGCGTCGCCCCCTGGGAATGTTCTTGGGCCCAGGCAGCCACGCTGAAGGCGACCAAACCCAGAAACAAGATGCACGCCGCGATGCCGGCAACTTTCCGAACCATGAAACTTTCCTAGCTTGGAGTTCGACTCCCCTGTCTCCGTCGCCCCTTATCGGCAGAGACGGTCGGCAGAGTTTAATCGATTCTTCAGATTTTTTTGTCTCTGCCGCTCAGGCAAGCTAGGGGAAGTGGGCTAAGGGCCGACCTCCTTGCCCGCCTCGCAAGCTTGTGGGGCGGGGCGACCGTTCACAGCCTCGCGCCAGGCTTGACCGGCCACTTCCACGAAACTGCTTGCCAGGAAGCCGAAGAATCCGCCCAGAATGGCGGAAGAAATGCCGCCGACGGCGATGGCGACATAGCCGACTTTCGCGGAACCGAGGCAGGCCAGACTGCCCGCCCCCAAGCCGCCGCCCAGCAAGGCGCCGGAGATGGTAACCGCGAGCATGGTCCAACCGAGCCTGGTCGACTCCCTGAGCCGGGTCGCGGGCGCCTCGGCCGGCGGTCCGGACCGCCACGGAGGGCCCTCTTCCGTCATCTCGGAAGCGTCCTGACCGTCGCGGCGCCACCGATGCGAGCCCCAGGCATTGCCTACCACGTGGAGCAAGACGAGCAGGAGAAACCAGACGAGAATCGTGGACCAGACCGCTCCAATGAAGCTCATCACCGCGAATAGCGCGCTGAAACAGGCGGTGGCGACGAACAGGGTGCGAAGACCGAACTGAAACGGTCGGGGCGCTGCTTTGGCATCTTCCGGCGTATGGGCGAGAGATTTCATGCCGTGCGGATGAGCAAGTCGGGCGCCAGGTTTCTCGATTTCGGGCTCGCTTAACGCAGGCTTGCCATGGAGAGTGGGAACGCTTGACGTGGGGAACGTCCTTCAGGCAGCGCAACACTGTCCCTGAGAGACGCCAACCCGCGTTTCATAGTCGTAAGGACACTTCGAGGCGCCCCATCCTCTCAGTTTAAGTCCCGCTGGACCTCGCATAAAGCGTCTCCGCCGTTGGGAGGGGACGCGGCGTCAGAACTGCCGTTGGGAGGGGACGCGGCGTCAGAACTGCCGTACGCGCCAGGCTCCTCCGCTCTTATGGGAAGCGACGCCGCTCGTAATAGCGGCTCAATGCTCGCACTCTTTCCACCTGGTACGCCACAGCGGCTCCCATCGCAACCAGCCCCACCACAAAATAAATGAAGTCATCGGCGTGCAAGCTGGAGTCGTCCTTCAGATAAGGACGGTACAGAAAGTAGTCCGCGATCAATGCCAGGTACGAGATTACCGACAGCGCGGTCATGAACCACACCAGCCGTACGCGGAACCATAATCCTGCCGCCACCACCAGCAGCGGATAGCCGATCACCAAGGGGCTGGTGACGCCATCGGCAATCAGCAGTAACCAGAGCAGGGCGGCGGCATCGACCGTGCCCCACGCAAACGGAGCCGGCCACTGCCATTGTTCGCGGTTCATCAACCGCTGAAAGACGAATGAGGCGGCCGCCCAGACGCAGAGGATGGCAGTCACGGAATAGTGAAACTTGCCCGGCCAGCGCCCGATCAGGTAGTTCGCCGTTTCGACGAGATAGAACAATGTGAACACGCCCAACCGGCTTGCCAAGGCGGGTTGGCGTCGAATCCAACGCCGCGTGCGCTGGAGGAAACCCGTGCTGCGGGCTTCGACAATCTCTCCCTTGAGATATCGCTCCAGATCGTCGGCCAGCGCTCCGGCCGACGGATAGCGGGCCGCCGGTTGCTTTTCCAGGCACTTCATGCAAATCGTCGCGAGCGAACGCGGAATCGAAGGGTTCAATTGCCGAGGGCTGGCCGGCTCGCGTTCCAGCACTTGAATCAAGACGTCGATGGCGCTGGCGGCCTGAAACGGCGGCCGGCCGGCGAGCAACTCATACAGCACGGCGCCCAGGCTGTAGACGTCGCACAGCGGCGTGATGCTTTCCCTGTTGCCAGCCGCCTGCTCGGGCGCCATATAACTGGGCGTGCCGGCCGCCACGCCCGTGCCCGTCAATTCTGAATCGGTCTCGAGCAATCGGGCCAGTCCGAAATCGGTCAGGTACGGTTCTCCTGCCTCATCGAGCAGAATGTTGGAGGGTTTAATGTCGCGGTGGACGATGCCTTGGCGGTGCAGATAGTCGACGGCGCGCGCCACGGCTGCGACGAGACGCACGGCCTCGTCTCGCTCGAGCGGGCCGCGCTGCAGCCGCCTGGCCAGCGTCGATCCAGAGATATAGTCCATGGCCAGGTAAGGCTGACCTTCAACCTGGCCAGAATCGAGCAGCCGCACGATGTTAGCATGCCGCAAGCTGGCGGCGGCGCGTCCTTCAACTTCGAAGCGGCGTCGCTGTTGTTCAGAGGCCAGGTGGCTGGCCAGCACCATTTTGATTGCCACGGTCCGGCCCAGGCTGACATGCCGCGCCTGGTAGACCACGCCCATCCCTCCGCGGCCTAACTCGGCAAGCAATTCGTAAGGCCCGAACTGCCGCGGCCCTTGCGCCAGGGCGTCGGCGACCGGAAGCGCCTCGGACAGTGCGAGGGTCGGCGCCTCGACATCATCGCCGCCCGCGGCGGAACCGGCGAAGCGTTCCAGATCCTCAAGGCAGCGCAGCGCCGAGGCCAAGTCGGGATGTTCGCGCAAGAAAGCTTCGCGATCCGCCGGCCGACCGTTGTGCAGAGCCTCCAGGTAATCTGCAAGCGGCTCGAACGACGCATCGTGTTCGGCGAGTTCTTCAGCGGCATCGGGCCGGTTGGTCATTGCATTAAGGCTCCTGCATCCGGGCGTTTCCATCATCGCCTGCACCGGCCGAAGGGGCAAGTCTGAAGGGAGCCGGGCGATTGGGCAACGAGCGCAGGGCAGGAGGGCGACCACGGATTTCACAGATGCCACGGATGGCAGAGCCGAAGCGCTTGCGGGTTCTGTCGGCGGCCTGAGCGCAAGGAACCCTGGCGTGCATTGTGAAGCGATCGGCATAAGTTCTCAAAGGACTCCTCTTAACGCATACCGCCGTATCTATCCGTGGGATCAGCGTCATCCGTGGTCTATCCTTCCTTAACCATCCGCAACTTCGCAGTTGCGGTTCGTTCGCACGCACTCCGGGCTGGCACGCGAAATCGCCGTTGACGCGGGCTGCGGGCGCCCGGTTACAATAACCGCGCGAGACGATCAATTCCTGTGACTTTGGGGGTGCTATCTGATGAGCGACGAGGCCGGCAAGCCGCCTGCTGCAGGAGAGCCGCCGAGCGGTTCCGCTCCCGCCAACGTGCCGGTATATAACTGTCACGCGTGCCTTTCGCCGCCCGATGCGGAAGGTTGGGTCACGGCTCGCTCGTGCAATCTGCCGGAGATCATCGTTCGAGGCAAATCACAGCGCGAGGCGCTTGCCGCTTTGGTTGCCGGGTTCAAAGCCGCCGTCGCTCGGTATGCCGCCGCAGGCCAGGAGATTCCTTGGGCGGAGGCGCCGAAGGCTGCCCAGGCCGGCGAACAGGAGCGTTGGATCGCCGTCCATCTATAAATAGACTTCCCAGTAAATCCCGCTGTAGCTCGACTGCCTGCAAGGAGGCTTGGCAGATCCGGAACCGCCTTGCCGCGCAGCGGCGACGGCGTTAGCTTGGGGCGACTTGTCGTCTCGCCGTCCGCCTTCCTTTGCTGCAAGTAGAACTGCGTTTGTTTCGTCCTTCCGAATTTCGCGATCTGGTCAGCGGCCGCCGCCGAGGAATTGCTGCGGCGGCGCTGCGGGCGTTGCTCCGCGCTGCGGAGGTTCCCTATACGATTGAAGTCAATCGTCGCAACCGGGCCTTTGATTCCGGCCGCAAGCCCAGCGAGCATGTCAGCGTGCCCGTCATTAGCGTCGGCAATCTGACGCTCGGCGGCACCGGCAAGACGCCGCTGGTCGAATGGGTGGCGCGCTGGCTGCGGCGGCACGATATCCGCGTGACGATCGTCAGCCGCGGTTACGGCGCCGAAGCGGGCGCCAAGAATGACGAAGCGCTGGAGTTGGAACTGCGACTGCCCGACGTGCCGCATCTGCAGAATCCCGATCGCGTGGCGGCGGCGCAGACGGCTATCGAGGAGTTCGAGTGCCAGGCGATCGTGCTCGACGACGGCTTCCAGCACCGCCGGCTGGCCCGTGATCTGGATATCGTGCTGATCGATGCGCTGGAACCATTCGGCTTCGGCCACGTTTTTCCCCGCGGCACGTTACGCGAGCCGCTGGAAGGTCTAAAGCGAGCCCATGCGGTGGCGCTGTCGCGCGCGGATCATCTTGAACCTGACGAACGCGTGAAATTGAAGCAGACGGCCCTAAGGTACGCGCCCGAGGCCTTATGGCTGGAACTATCGCATGCGCCAAAGAGTCTCGTTTCGGCCAGCGGTCAAACGCAAGCGGTTGAGGTGCTGCAAGGGCGCCGCGTGGGCGCCTTCTGCGGCATCGGGAACCCGGCCGGCTTTCAGCGAACGCTCGAGCGATGCGGGGCGGTGGTGGCAGGCTTTCGCGAGTTCCCCGATCATCATCCTTACGACCGCACCGATATCGAGTCGCTCGTCGCGTGGTGCGAAGAGCTCCATGCGGAGCTGGCCGTCTGTACGGCCAAGGATCTGGTCAAACTCGGTATC
>DASZUP010000360.1:0-3193 GCA_035547635.1 Pirellulales bacterium | reverse complement strand
GGCGGGATGAGCCAACTGGAAAGTTGGGACCCCAAACCCGGCACGGAGTTCGGCGGACCGTTCCGCGACATCGCCACCTCCGTGCCCGGCATTCGCGTCAGCGAACTGTTGCCCAAATCGGCCCGGCAGATGCACCATTTGGCGCTGGTCCGCAGCTTGTGCACCAAGGACAACTCGCACTCGGCCGGCGTGGCGAGAATTCAACGCGGCGACCCGAAGAACCGCGGCGTGGTATATCCCTACTTTGGTTCGGCCGTCGCCAAACTGCTGGGCGCCGGCACGAGCGGCTTGCCGCCGTACGTCTGGATCAAACCGGGCAGCGGCGGATTCATCCACGGCGACGCCGGCTTCCTGGGCCCTAAATACGGCGCGCTGGCGTTTGGCGACGGCAAGCCGCCCGAGAACCTGCTGCGCAATCCGCAAATCAGCGAAGCGGACGACGCATTTCGCAACGAGTTCCGCCGCCGGGCCGACGCGCGTTACGCGCAAGGCCGCCGCAGCAATTCCGTGGAAGCCAACAGCTTTGTCTACGACGTGGCGCAGCAGTTGATGAAGCGGGCGGCGATGTTCGATGAATCGAAATTCGATCCCCGCGACGTCGAGCGCTACGGTAAGCACGAGCTCGGCCGGCACATGCTGCTGGCGCGCAAGATGCTCGAAGCGGGCGTGACGTTCGTGAAGGTCAACAGCTACGGCTGGGATACGCACGGCGACAACTTCGTCGGGCATGCCAATCTTGTGCCCAAGTTCGACCAGGCCTTCTCCGCCATCATCGAAGACCTGGCCGCCAGCGGCATGCTCGATCACGTGCTGGTCATCGCCCTGAGCGAATTCGGCCGCACGCCGCGGATCAACGGCCACGTTGGCCGCGACCATTGGCCCGAGGCTTGGAGCGCGGCGATGGCCGGCTGCGGCATCAAACGCGGTCTGGCGGTCGGCGAGACCAATGAGCAAGGCACTTGGGTCAAGACCGAAGAATACGACATCGGGCACATGTTCCATACCTGGTTCCGGGCGCTCGGCATCGAGCCGGCGGAAACCGAGTACGACAACAACGGCCAGCCGCTGCCGATCGCCCACGACGACTGTCACGCGGTCGACGAGTTGCTGGCATGAGAGAACGGCCATGACCGATCCTAAAGAACTGGCAAAGCTTTATGGCCCCAAGGAGCTCAAGTCGCTGAAGACGGAGCGGCAGCAATGCGCCGTTCGCTTTACTCCTTGCGGCAAGTTTCTCATCGGCGGCGGTTATGACGGCCTGGTGCGTCGTTGGGACGCTTCGACCGATGAATTTGCAGAGCTGCCGCCGCTGGCCGGGCATGGCGGCTGGGTCAGCGGGCTGGCGTTTCATGCTGAAGGAACGCGGCTCTACACGACCGATTCGTGGGGCCGGCTGCGGGCCTGGAACTACTCCGATGCGGCGCCCCAGCCGCTTTGGGACGTAGAACAGGCACACGACGGCTGGATTCACTCTTTGGCCGCCAGCGCGGACGGCAAGCTGTTGGCAACGTGCGGAATGGACCGGCAAGTCAGAGTCTGGAACGCTGCGGACGGCGCCAGGCTGCACGATCTTACAGGGCATGCGTTCGACGCGCTCTGCGTCACGTTTCATCCAGATGGTAAATCTTTGGTCTCGGGCGACCTGGTCGGCGTGGTCAAGCAATGGGAGCTGCCCTCGGGCGCGGCCGTTCGCGATTTTGACGCCAAGGAACTGTATCTTTCCAGCCGCCTGCAGGATGTAGGCGGCGTGCGCGCCATGGCGTTCGACGCCGACGGCAAGACGCTGGCCTGTGCGGGCGCCCGGCCCAAGGGCGGCGGCAACGTGCAAGGCACGCCGTTGGTTCTGTTGTTCGATTGGACCAGCGGCAAAATGGTTCACACGCTGGAGCTGGGCCAGTCCTCCGACGTTTACGTCTGCGATTTCTATCTCGATCCGCGCGGGTTTCTCGTCGCGGTGACGAGCGGGAATCCGGGCGTCGGCAAACTGTTAATGCAACGTTTGGAGGACAAAGAGCCTTTCTTTTCCCTCGCCCGGCCGAATCCCCACTCGCTCAGCCGTCATCCCGGCGGCTTGCGATTGGCGGTGACTGCCACCAATGCTGGAAGCAACGGGAACGGGCGGGTCAAATCTCCCAACGGCGCCGAGGAATACCCGGGCAACTGGTCGCCCATCCATATTCTGGACCTGCCCGTGCCGGCTGAGAGTTGAAGGCGCGTTGTGCGGAGTTCGTTCCTGTAGCATCGTGCTGGCGAATCAACCCGCAGCGCCTGGTAGCTGGGGAGAGCCCGTACCTGCCGTCGTCTCCGCGCCGGCTGGTGAAGCCGCCGCGGGACCGATCCCACCTGGGGCTGTAGACGGGGTTACTGACACCGGATAACCAGAGGGTGGAACGTCGCCGGAGCCCGGCGTGGCAATGGGAAGTCCCGCTGCCACGCCACCCGTCTGCGCGATTCCGCCTTCAAAGTAGCCGCCTTTGTTCAGAAGCTGTTGCAGCGCCAACTCAAAGCTAGGATTCGCCTCGTAATTGGCGAAAAACGCGTTCTGCGCGGCGCGGCTGGCATTGCCTTGGAAGAAGAGCTGGTTCCAGCCTTGGCCGGTGAGTTGCGACAGGGCCGAATCCCCCGCACCGTTGTTCAACAGCAGCAGCCGTCCCTCTTGCGAGTTCAGCAACTGCTGCACTTGCGCCGCAACGCCGTTGTTGTACAGCCCTAAATTCGCATAGCTGTTCCCGATGGCGGCACTGCCGAACTGGTTGAGCCAATAAGCTTCACCCGTCGGATCCGGCGCTCGGCCCAGCAAATCAGAATACAAACCGTTCACCAGACCTGCGGTCGTTCCGCCGTGCAGCGATTCGTACTCGGGAGAGGCCAGAATATCGGAGAGCACGGCGCTTTCACCCACGCGGCCCAGTTGGGTCGTCCAGTAGGCCAGTCCATCCGGATCGGGCGCTCGCTTCAGGAAATCCTGATAAATGTTCGTGACGACGTCGCGGCGATATTCGGGCGAAGCCATGATGGCGTCCGTCATTTCAGAGCGCGCCTGGGCACTGCCGACCGCCGACGTCCGCTGCTTGAGAAAGTGCGTCCAGTAGTCCAGGCCGGCTGGGTCGGGAGAACGGTTCAGAAACTGTTGGTAGGCGTTTGCAATGAACTGCTGATCGGAGCCGGATGGCGCCGCCGCGCTGGTCAAAGC
>DASZUP010000359.1:0-9914 GCA_035547635.1 Pirellulales bacterium | reverse complement strand
GAGCCCGCGCCTGAGGCGGGCCACTAACCGGCCAACGGCAGCGCTGTAGCGGAAGTGCGTGAGAATTCCGAGCGCTTCGCGCGGTTCCCAAAACGTCAATACGGCTTGGATCGCCAACGCCGCTTCCCGGAATCTTCACAGATTCCGCTACGTGCTGAGCCCGCGCCTGAGGCGGGCCATTAGCGAGTCGACGCCTTCTCCGGATAGACCACCAGCTCGACGCGGCGATTGCGATCTTTGCCGGCCGGCGTGCCGTTGGAGACGACGGGGTGGTTGGCGCCGTGGCCGACGACGAACAGTTGTTGCGGCTTCAGCTGCGTGCGCGTCGCCAGGTAATCGTAAACGGCCATGGCGCGGCCCAGCGAGAGATGATGATTGTCTCGCCAAACCTGATTGTTGATCGGGTCGCTGTCCGTGTGGCCCTCGATTCCGATCAACTGATTCGGGTAGGTGCGGGCCACTTCCGCAGCCACCGCATCGATGACCGACGGAGCGCTATTCAGCAGCCTGGCCCCGCCCGAGTCGAACAACCTGGCGCCCGGCAGTTCAATGCGGACGACGTCGCCGTCGTGCCGGACTTCGACGCCTGGAATTTCGATTGACGGAAGCTGCTCTTTGAGGCTGTTATTGGCGGTGATTGTGGCCCCGGCCTTGCGTTTCATCGAGGCCGTGAGCGTTTCGACCTTCTTGTCGACTTGAAATCTTTCATCGCGCAGTTGCGCCAGTTGCGCCGTGGCGCCGCTGAGTTGCTCGCGGACGGCCGCGAGCTGGTCTTCGACGACCTTCCGCTGCTGCTGCGCTTGCGCCAGCAGGGCCTGCTGTTCCTGGTTGTCCTGATCGAGCTTGTTGGCTCGCGAGACCAACTCCTGGTGTTTTTGCGTCAGCGCGAGGTGCTGCTGCTGCACGTCTTGCAGTTTGCCCTGCAACACGTACGGATTCTGAGCGCAACCCGCTACGGCGGCGAACGTCAGTAGCCAGAATGTAGCCGCCGTTGCGACGAATCGCATTGCGACCCTCTTTGCGCCTCAAGAATTGGATGGGAAACCGCCGACATTTACGACGGCGTAGACGTGCGCTTTCATTCCAGGCGTTCTGCCTTCGGCTGCCGCCGAATCCCGCGCAGAACCGCCCCGAAATTAGCGGCCAGATCGTAGCTGCGAGGCGCGGGCGGCACAAGGCCAGTTCTGACCATTTCGGCAAACACCCCGGTCGGTATTGTCAGAGCATGTCCGTCGGATCGATGTCGATGATCCATTGGACTTCGGCGGGCGTTTTGACCTCGGCGGCGACCTCGGCCAGCGCCTCGCGGAGCCGCTCGGCATGCGGGCTTTGGACCTGGATCTGGAAGCGATAGCGGCCGCGTAGCTTGGCGATCGGCGCCGGGGCGGGGCCCAGCACCCGGGCGCCGGCTTCGCGCTGGGTCAAAGCGGCCGTGAGCTGCTCGCTCAGATGTTCCGCGAAGTGATGCGCGGTCGTTTCATGTTCGCCCCGAATCACCAGCCGTGCCATCGAAGCGAACGGCGGATAAGAGAGCATCTCTCGGCTGGGCAACTCCTGCTCGGCGAAGACCTGGTAATCGTGACGCACGGCCGCTTTGATGGCGGCGTGGTCCGGGTTGAAGGTTTGCACCAGCACCCGGCCGCCTTTCGGCCCCCGGCCGGTGCGGCCGGCGACTTGCACCAGCAGTTGAAACGTGCGCTCCGCCGCACGAAAGTCGGGCAGGTGCAGCGCGATGTCGGCATTGATCACCCCGACCAGGGTGACCTCGGGAAAGTCGAGCCCCTTGGCGATCATCTGCGTACCGAGCAGGATTCGCACTTCCCCGTTGCGGAATGCCGTCAAGGCTTTCTCGTGACTGCCGGGGCCGCGCATCGTGTCGGCATCCATCCGCAGCATGGGATATTCGGGAAATCGGGCCCGCACTTCGGCTTCCAGCCGTTGCGTGCCCAACCCGCTGTAGCGAATGCCGGCAAAGCCGCATGCCGCACACTTGCCGGGCGCGGGAATCTCATGATCGCAGTAATGGCACAGCGCGATATGCGACTCGCGATGGTGCGTCAGCGCGATGTCGCAGTTCGGGCAGCGCACCACTTCGCCGCAGGCGGAGCACTGGATGTGCGTCGAGAAGCCGCGGCGGTTGAGCAGCAGGATGGTCTGTCCGCCCGCTTCCAGGCATTCCTTCATGGCCGCCAGCAAGGGGCGGCTGAGGGCGCCGGAGCTGAATTGGTCTCGGCTCTCGTTGCGCAAGTCGATCGTGACGACGGCCGGCATCGGCCGATCGAACACGCGCCGCGGCATGCTGAGCAGGCGGTACTCGCCGGTCTTCGCCCGCTGCCAGCTTTCCAGCGAAGGCGTCGCCGAGCCGAGCACCAGCGGCACGTTTTCGGCCGCCGCCCGCTGCGAAGCGACGTCGCGCGCGTGGTAGCGCGGGGCCGTGTCTTGCTTGAAGCTCGACTCGTGTTCCTCGTCCAGGATGATCAGGCCCAAGTGGGGCACGGGGGCGAAGATGGCGCTGCGGGCGCCGACCACCACCGAGACCTCGCCCCGAGCAATCTTCTGCCACTGCCAATGTCGTTCGGCGTCGGTCAAGTGGCTATGCAGGACGGCCACCTGGCCGAAACGGGCCCGAAACCGCTGCTGCGCCTGCGGCGTGAGGCTGATTTCCGGCACCAGCACGATCGCCTGCCGGCCGAAGCTCACCACCTCCTGGATGGCGCGCATGTAGACTTCCGTCTTGCCGCTGCCGGTTACGCCGTGCAGCAACAGCGTCTCGTGGCGCCGCGCATGCAATGCAGCCAATATGGCGTCGAGCGCCGCCAGTTGGTCTGCGTTGAGATCGTGGTTGTCTTCTCGCGGCGAGGGGGCGGCCTGGGCTTGTTCTCGCGACATCCGCCGCGTTTGCGACGAGATCAGCCCCTTGCGACGCAAGACCGTGATCGGCCCCAGCGTGCAGCCAACGCCCTGCGCCAGTTGGGCCGGGGTGAGCGGTTCAGAGCTGGCTGCCAGATAGCGCATGATTTGAAGCTGCTTCTTGGGCAGTTTCAATTGGCCAAGCTGCGCGGCAGTTTCTTTCGTGACGGACAACAAGGTCGTCAACCGCGTGCCGGCCCGATCGCGAACCCCGGCCGGAACGACCGTTTCCAGCACCTGGCCCAGCGGGCAGAGATAACGCTGGGCGATCCATTGCGTCAGCCGCAGCATGGACGGGCTGACGAGCGTTTCCTCGTCGATGACTTCGAGCAGGCTCTTGAGGCGCCGTGCTCCGATCGTCCGATGTTCCAGTCGCGTGCAATAGCCGATCACCTTCCGGTCGCCCCGGCCCAGCGGCGCCGCAGCTCTCCGGCCGACGTCCAACTGCAGCCGCAGTTCTTCCGGAACCAGATAATCCAACTCCTGCGGCGGTCCGCCCGGGACGACGATCGTGGCGACCCAATGCTGCTGGGCATCGTCGAGTTCCCACGGCGCCGGCTCGGAGTCGAAGAGTTGTTGTTGCTTGTTTTGCGGCACGGCGGCTACGGCGGGCGAATTGGAGACGGATTTCAATCATTCTCTCGGCAGCACGACGAGGAGACAACCACGGATTTTTTTAGGAGGGGACTGACGACGAGCGAGGAACTCACGATTGGCGGATGGCGGAAAATGCAAAACGCAAAATGCAAAATTGAGAGTGCGGGAAACAGATGTCTGGCTTTGCGTTTTGGGTTTTGCATTTTGACTTTCTTTTCCAGGGCTAGACTCAGCGGCTCTTTTCAAGTGCGTCCTGGGCTTGGATACTAGGGCCTTTAGCAGCTTTCAGCCCAGCGGAGCGCAACGTCTGATGCGGTTAGGGATTTTCGGCGGAACGTTTGACCCCGTCCACTACGGGCATTTGCTGTTGGCGGAACTCTGCCGCGAGGCGTGCCGGCTGGATCAGGTCTGGTTCGTACCGGCGGCGACCCCGCCGCATAAATCGCCGCGGGCGATCACGCCGGCCGTACAGCGGTTGGAGATGCTCGAACTGGCCGTCGGCGGCAATGAGCGCTTTGCCGTATCCACAGTGGAAGTCGACCGCGGCGGCGTGAGCTATACGGTCGATACGCTGGCGGAAATCAAGGCCGCCGATCCGCAGCGAGAACTGTTTTTTCTGCTTGGCGGCGATTCGCTCAAGGATCTGCCGCAATGGCGCGAGCCGGCGCGGATCTGCGAACTGGCGTTGCCGGTCGCGGTGCGTCGTGCTGGCGCGGCCGAGCCGGATTTCGACCGCCTTTCCGGCATTGTTTCCGCTGAGCGGCTCGACCAAATTCGCTGCAGCCAGGTGCAGATGCCGCAAATCGAATTAAGCAGCAGCGAGATCCGGCGCCGAACGGCCGCCGGACTGAGCATTCGCTATCAGACCCCTCGGGCCGTCGAGAAGTACATTGAGACGGCCGGGTTGTACTGCGAGGCGAGCCCGGGCCGTGGCGGAACAAAACCAGCATAGCGCCAACTCGCTGCAGTTCTGCGCAACCCGGCCAGGCTTTATGCCGCCTTGGGGGTCGGCACTAATTTCCGCAACGACGGGGCGAGCGGCAGGCTGGCCGCTTTTGGCTCGCGGCGCAAGGCCTCAACGACCACGTGCAACTGATCCGCCAGGCTCAGCGAGAGGTCGATAAAGAGCCACTTTTGTCCCTTGATTTCGCAGTCGCCGCCGCCACCGCCGCTCAACCATTCCTGGCGAACTTTGTAGCCTAACTGTTCGGCCGCCCGCAGTGCGTGATCGAGCAAGTCCGCCGTGTGCATCCTAGCTTCTCCAATTCGCCAAGTTCCATGGCCCTGAGGACTTACGGCGGCGGATTATAGCCGTTCGAGTTACAGTTGCCCAGGCCGATGCGACGATGCCAATCAGTAGCTTCGCGCGTGTGCTTCAGGCGCGGGCGGCACAGTTTGACCGCAGACTGCATTCTCTGCGTGCTGCGGCAGGCGGCAAAAAGGCGACGACCCACAAGTGTTTTCGGGCGCGACCCAACGCGCGAAGGGATCTCCAAATATGTCCGATGAGCTAGCGGGCGAGACCGGCTTGGAGCAGCAGGTTGCGATTCTCAAAGAGCAGTTGGCCCATGCGCAGCGGTTGACGGCGCTTGGAGAGTTGGCCAGCACCACGACGCATGAGTTCAACAACGTGCTGATGACGATCATCAACTACGCCAAAATGGGCCTGCGCCACAAAGATCCCGAGACTCGCCAAAAAGCCTTCGAGAAGATATTTGCCGCCGGCAACCGCGCCGCCAAGATCACGAACAGCGTGCTCGGTTTCGCCCGCAATCGGAGCGGTTCGTTCGAGCCGACCGACATGGTCAGGCTGATCGACGACACGCTGCTGCTGCTCGAACGCGAAATGAACAAATACCGGATCGCCGTCGATCGCCAGATCGAGAGCGTTCCGTTGGCCCAGGCCAATCCCAATCAGATCCAGCAAGTGCTGCTCAATCTGCTGATCAATGCCCGCCAGGCTATGCCGCAAGGCGGGCGGGTGATCGTCCGCCTGGCTCACGATGCAGCTTCGGGCATGATCGAGATGACAGTCCGCGACAACGGTTGCGGCATTCCGCCCGAGAAGTTGCGCCGCATTTTCGATCCCTTCTTTACCACCAAGAAGGGCCCCGACGCGAGCGGCAAGGGCGGTTCCGGGCTGGGGCTGTCGGCCTGTCGCGATATCATCGAAGCCCACCAGGGGCGAATCCGCGTCGACAGCACGCCGGGTAAAGGGACGGCCTTTACGATCAAGCTGCCGCTGGCCGCTACGGCGGCGGCAATTCCAACTGCGGCTTCGACGAACGATAAAACGCCGGGAACCGGCGCCACACCGGCGGCAATAGTCCCAGACGCGCCATCAGTTCGTTGAGAATCGACTGCTCGGCCGCCGTGTCGCGGCCCTGCCCAATCCAGCCTGAAACGACCGGCTGGTCGCCAATGAACGACTTGGTGTGGCGCTGCGAGGTATCGTAGCGCAATGTCCCCGCGCTGGCGGGGGAGAAGAGCGGCCGCTGGACGTCTTCCAGCTCTTTGAAGACGTTGACCTCTACGTTGAATCCGCCGGAGACCGGCACGACCTGGACTTCCGCCCTGCGGCGCATCGATTGCAACGTGGCTTCCAGCCGGTCGGCAAAGGTCACCGTGTCGCGGCGCCACGGCTCGAGCCAGCCGGCGCTCGGTTCGAAGTGCGTCTTGATCTGCCCGACGGTCAGCTCGTTGTCGACCAGGTGCACGCGGTCTTCGCGGTCGATCCGATAGGCGTCGTCGATGATGTCAACCAACGCGTTCCAGAGAAACTCCCGATCGGCGATCGGCACATAGGCCGGGTTGGGTTGCTGCACCACGAACATGGGCCCCGCGCAGCCGCAAGCCGGGGCGATACAGGCCAGCACAGCGATCCAGGCGATTCGCCGCATTCAAGTCGTCCGTCGGGCGAGCGCTGCTGCGCCCGCTGTCTTGAGAAATGAGAAGTTTCCGGAAATGAGGGGGCGGTAGTGTGGCAAGATCGCCGCGCCGGTGCAAGGCCAGAAGGAGCCGCTCGCGAGACGAAAAAGGGGACATTCTACTTTTTCATGAAACCGAGCCACGGCGTTTGCGTGTCGGAAAAAGTAGAATGTCCCCTTTTTCGAGCGTCGCCTCCGAACCGGGAGCGGTTTCGCTCATTTGTGCGATTTACCTCGTTTGTCAACTGTCTTTCTGCCGCTTGAAACTTTTTCGGCGCTGCTGCGTCTAACCTGCAGAACGACCCGTCTCATCTCGTCCCCCAGGAGGCATGCGCCATGTTCCCGTCACGTCGGCTTCGCGTGCGTCGCGATTCTCTATGGCTCTTCTGGCTGTTGGCGGGGTGGGCTGTGGCGCTCTTGCTGCTGCTGTTGCCGGCGGACGTGTTCGCTCAAGGCTTGTTGGTGAACGTCGAAGTCAGCCATCGTGTCCGTTTGCCGCGGCCGGTTCCGCCGGGCGCCGTCATTCCCCCAACCGCGAGCAGCTACAAGATCAAGGAACTCGACGTGCATGCCAAGCTGGTCGACCAGGCGGCCCAAGTGCAGGTCTCGCAGTCGTTCGTCAACACCGGGAGCGTGCAGATGGAGGTCTGCTTTATGTTTCCGCTCCCGTACGACGGCGCCATCGATCAATTAACGCTGTTGGTCGACGGCAAAGAGTACCCGGCGCGGCTGCTGGCCAAGGACGAAGCGCGGCGGACGTACGAATCGATCGTGCGCAAGAACCGCGATCCCGCCTTGCTGGAGTGGATCGGCACGGGCATGTTCCAGACGAGCGTGTTTCCGGTCCCGCCGGGCGCCGAGCGGAAAGTCACCCTGCGTTATTCGCAATTGTGCCGCAAGAACTTCAACCTGACCGATTTTCTGTTTCCTCTGTCGACGGCCAAGTACACTTCGCATCCCGTCGAAAAGCTGAACATCGAAGTCGCCATTGAGAGCGGCGGCGAGATCAAGAACGTCTACAGTCCGACGCACGCCATTGAATTGAAGCGGGACAGCCATCGCGCCACGGCCGTCTACAAGGCGCAGAACGTGACGCCGGACTCCGATTTCCGGCTGCTGTTCGATATTGATTCGGGCAAGCTGGGCGCCAGCGTCGTCTCATTTCGGCCTCAATCGGACGAGGACGGCTATTTCCTGCTGTTGGCCAGTCCAGAGATCAAGCGCGAAGCGGCCGAGCGGCCTAAAAAGACGGTCGTATTCGTCGTCGATCGCTCGGGCAGCATGTCGGGAGCGAAGATCGAACAGGCCCAAGGCGCCTTGCGATTCGTGCTCAATAACCTGCGCGAAGGGGACCTGTTCAACGTCATCGCTTACGACAGCGCGGTCGAGTCGTTCAGGCCGGAGCTGCAAAAGTTCGACGATGAAACCCGCAAAGCGGCCCTGGGGTTCGTTGAGGGCATTTATGCCGGCGGCAGCACCAATCTCGATGGCGCGCTGAAATCCGCACTCGCCCAATTGCAAGATTCCAGCCGTCCCAGCTATGTGCTGTTCCTGACCGACGGCCTGCCGACGACGGGCGAAAAGAACGAGATGAAGATCGTCGCCAATGCGGTGGCCGCCAATCGCGTGCATGCCCGCCTTGCGGCGTTTGGCGTGGGCTACGACGTCAACAGCCGGCTGCTGGATAAGCTGGCCCGCGAGAACTCCGGGCAGAGCGAGTACGTGCGCCCTGATGAGAACATCGAAGACCGCGTAAGCCGGTTGTACAACAAGATCGAGGCGCCGGTCATGACCGACGTGGAAATCAAGTTCGCTCTGGATGAGGCGCCGGTGGAAGCGGGCGAGCCGGTGAACCGGCTGTATCCAAAGCAGGTCTACGATCTGTTCGAAGGCGATCAACTGGTGCTGGTCGGCCGTTACAAGCGCGCCGGCGCCGCCAAGGTCACGGTTTCGGGCAGCGTGGGCGGAAAGCAGCAGAGCTTTGATTTTCCGGCCGAGTTGGCGGCGGCCAGTCACGACGAGACCTTCGCGTTCGTCGAAAAGCTGTGGGCGATCCGTCGCGTGGGCGAGATCATCGATGAGCTCGATTTGAAAGGGCAAAACGACGAACTGGTCAAGGAACTGGTCGAGCTTTCCACGCGGCACGGCATCATGACCCCTTACACGTCGTTCCTGGCCGACGAGAACGTGCAACTCCGCGAAGTCGCTCAGAATGCGACGACTGCCCGCAAACGACTGGGACAGTTGGAAGAGGCTGCAGGGCAGGGGGGCTTCGAGCAACGGGATTATAAAGGCCGCCTCCAATCGGCCAAACTGCCCGTGCCGGCTTCGGCGCCGGCGGCCGATTACTCATCCGGCTTTGCTTACCGACAAGCCGCCGGGCGCCGCACGAATCTCGGCGGCAGGCCGGCAAGCGGCCCCGGACTTGGCGCCGTCGGCGCAGACGAAGCGAAAAAGAGCGAGCCGGCGGATGCCTCCGTCCGCAGTATCGGGACGAAATCGTTCTACCGCCGCGGTCAGCGCTGGGTCGATTCGACCGTCACCGAAGCGCAAGAGAAACAGCTCAAACGCATCAAGCAATTCAGCGACGAGTACTTCCAACTTGCCGAACAGCAAGCCGGCAAGCTCTCGCAGTATCTCGTCTTCGACGAAGAGCTATTGGTCAACCTGGACGGGCAAGCTTATCTGATCGAGCCGGCGGAATAAGTCGGACCCTCGTGGGCCCTCGGCGGTAATCGCCGTTCGGGTTGTATGGGTTGGCGCAATGGTGCGAAGCAGCGCGCTGCGTTCGCTTCGTGGGCGCCTCGTCAGCAATTGGCGATCAAGTCGGCCGTAAGCTACCTTCTACCAGCGAGTTCGCTCTGGGACGGCACGCCGGTTGCACCGCCGTCCGGGCGCGAAAATCGACTCGCTGTCTCCCCGCTGCTGGGGCGACGGAGAAAGACCTTGATCCCATGCAGAGGAGGCGGCCGTGTCCGCAGATAACGAGGCATCGCGGGCCAACGAGGCGGGAACGTTCGAGAGCTTGGGCCGGAAGATCGATGAGCGACCTGAGGTCCAAGCTGCCGAGGAGGCCTTGCGGCGAGCACGCGACGAATTCGAACGCGCTCAGGAGGCCTGCAATCGCTTGCGCGAAGAGGCGAGTCATGGTTTTCCGCACGTACGAGAGAAAAACGTCAGCGATCTGGTCGGAGCCGTTCTGGCCTTTGTTCGCAAGAACCCGGGGCCGGGCGTCGTGGGGGCGGCGGCGGTCGGTTATATCCTCGGGCGCTTGTTCCGCCGGTAACTTGTTCCGCCGGTAACCCGGTGGGACAGCTGACGAACGAAACCCTCCTCGCAGTTTGCATTTGGTTTTGCCATGGCCGCCCGACGACGCATCATCGACGTAGAGAGCGAGCAGCAGAAGCGCGCCCTGCGCGCCGAGGCGGCGCGTCTACGGCGACGCATTGATCGCGACCTGGCCGGGGTGTCGTACGAAAC
>DASZUP010000358.1:0-2253 GCA_035547635.1 Pirellulales bacterium | reverse complement strand
GCGCACGCTCGGCCGGGCGTGCTGCAGGGTCTCAAGGAAGGGCTGGTCTATACCTTCGGATTTCCGCCCGTTCGCTCCATCCTGATGCTGGTTGGCGTAGTCAGCTTCACCACCATGCCGCTGTCCGTGTTGATGCCCATCGTGGCCGACAAAGTGATGGGCGGCGGAGCGCAGACGCTCGGTTACTTGACCTCCGCCCAGGGCTTGGGCGCCTTGAGCGGCGCCCTGTACCTGGCTTCGCGCCGCACGGTGCTGGGGCTGGGCAAGCGGATCGCTCTGGGCGCCACGTGCGTCGGGCTGGGCATGACCGCTTTTTCGTGGATGACGAACTTCTGGCTCTCGTGCCTTGTGCTGGCGCTGATCGGCTGCGCCATGATGGTGCAGATGGCCGCCAGCAACACGATCGTGCAGACGATCGTCGATAGCGACAAGCGGGGCCGCGTGATGAGCCTTTACGCCACGGCCTTCATGGGCATGGCCCCGCTCGGCAGCCTGGCCGCCGGCGCCTTGGCCGCCCGCATCGGCGCCGAGCCGACCTTGCGTCTGTGCGGCGCCTGCAGCTTGTTCGGCGGGCTGTTGTTTGCCAGTCAGTTGCCCCGTTTGCGCGTCTTGATCCGGCCGATCTACATTCGCGCCGGCATTCTTCCCGAAATCGCAGGCGGCGTCGAAGTGGCCAGCGAACTGACCAGCCCGCGCCGCGGGTGAGTCGTCGTTTTTCCGATTGACGGACTTGCCGCGTTCGCAGTCAAATTGTCAGTCTGCCAGTTCGGGCCGGTCCTTGAACATCGCCAAGGCCTCGGGATTGGCCAGAGCTTCCAAGTTGCGCGGCGAGCGGTTGTGGATGACGTCGCGAATGGCAAGTTCGACCAGCTTGCCGCTGCGGGTGCGGGGAATGTCGTCGACTTGCAGGATCTTTGCCGGCACGTGCCGCGGCGTTGCGTTGCGGCGGATTTGGTCTTTGATCCGAGCCACAAGCGTTTCGTCCAGCGTCAAGCCGTCGCGCAGGCGGACGAACAGCACCACGCGCACGTCTCCTTGCCATTGCTGGGCCACGACGACGCTCTCCAGCACTTCCGGCAATTGTTCCACCTGGCGATAGATCTCCGCCGTGCCGATCCGAATGCCTCCCGGGTTGAGCACGGCGTCGCTGCGGCCGTAAATGATCATGCCGCCGTGCTCGGTAAGCTCCGCAAAGTCGCCATGACACCAGACGCCCGGAAAGCGTTCGAAATAGGTCTGCCGGTACCTCTCGTCGCCCGGATCGTTCCAAAACGCCAACGGCATCGAAGGAAACGGCGCCGCGCAGACCAGTTCGCCTTTCTCCCGCTCGACCGGCCGGCCGGCGTCGTCATAGACCAGGACCTTCATGCCCAGGCCGCGGCATTGCAGTTCGCCGCGATAGACCGGCAGCACGGGATTGCCCAGCGCAAAGCAGCCGCAGATTTCCGTGCCTCCAGAAATGCTGGAGAGCCGCACGTCGGATTTTATCTTGGCATAGACGAAATCAAAGTTCTCGTCGTTCAGCGGCGCTCCGGTGCAGAGCACCAGGCGCAGGCTGGAAAGATCGTGCGTGCGCGCCGGTTCTAACCCGGCTTTTTCCGCCGCCGCCAGAAACTTGGGACTCGTGCCGAAGACGGTCAGCCGTTCGCGCTCGGCGAGTTCGAACAGCACGTTCGGATTGGGCGCCAACGGCGACCCGTCATACAGCACCACCGTGCAGCCGGTCGCCAGTCCGCTGACCAGCCAGTTCCACATCATCCAGCCGCAGGTCGTATAGAAGAACAGACGATCCTCGCGCTTGGCATCGCCGTGCAGCACGTGCTCCTTGAGATGCTGCAACAAGATGCCGCCGGCGCGGTGTACGATGCACTTCGGCGGCCCGGTCGTGCCCGACGAATAGAGAATGTAGAGCGGATGGTCGAACGGGAGTTGCTTGAACTCCATAGGGCGCCCCGACGCACGGTTTAATGCGTCGGGCCACAGCACCACGTCTTCCAGCGAGGCCAGCTCTTCCGCCGAACGCAGGTACGGAATCACGACCACGTGTTCGATCGAAGCGATCTGCTTGCGCACCTCCCGCACTCGCTCGAGCGAATCAAACGGCTTGCCGTTGTAGATGTAACCGTCGGCGGCGAGCAAGACCTTAGGCGCGATCTGCCCGAAACGGTCGAGCACCCCCTGCAGGCCAAAATCGGGCGAGGTCAGCGACCAGATGGCGCCCAGACTCGTTGCCGCCAGCATCGCAATGACGGT
>DASZUP010000357.1:0-11736 GCA_035547635.1 Pirellulales bacterium | reverse complement strand
GAAGGACAACGCGCGCTGCGTTCCCACCATGACGAACGACCAAAGCAACGGCCAGAGGCAATCTCTCGCGACGGCATAGACATTCCCCGCTGCAGCTCATACTCCGGGCCGCCGCGCATCCGGCGGTGGAGCGCGACGATGAGTTTTTGCAGGCACGTTCCGTGAGTTCCGTCGCGTCAGGTTATTGCCTATAATATTTACCGCCTTTTCCCTAGCTTCCCAGCTCGCAGATTTATGACTATTATTGGGGGTGCTTAAATGTCCCTCACGGCGTGCCAGTCCGAAAGGAGCCGTGTCGGAGTAAGGCCACAACGCGGACGCCCGCACCCTGGTCAAAGTGACGGAACGACGCGTCCCTGCTTTCCCACGGGCTATGGAATTGCCCGCAGCAGGTAGTGGAACGTTTGCGATATCTTTCCGTAGGGACGTTGTATGTCACTGCCCTTGTTGCTCAACGCCGGAGAGTGTTTGAGCGCCCTGCCCTGGCCATTGATCTCTTTCGTTTCCAGCGAGTTCAACGTTCCGGTCAGGGGCATGAGTCCGCATCTGCGAAGCCGTTCTCCGCTTCGTTTTCTTGATTCTTGACATATCACTCACGGGGGGCGGGAGGAAGGAGCTTCTCCAAGTGACGCCCTACGACAGCGACTGGCTGTGATTTTGCACGTCCTGAATGGCGCAGGCGTTCCAGGATTCGTCCTATCCATCCAGCGACAGAGTTGCTGAAAAGGCTTCGTAGAAGGGAAACTCGAAAGAGTTCTACGTGCATCTCTCAAGCCTTGAGGCAAGTGGCGCTCCGTTGGATTGGCCGCCGGTCCGCCCATTCTGCTGCCGTCTCGTACGCAGCGATTGGCTGCCAATAACCGGCGCGTTTTTCCACCTTCAACGGCACGATAACTAGACAGGGAGGATAACATGATGGCAGTTATCGAATCGGGAGATATGGTCCAATTGCGGGCAGGCGGTCCCCCCATGCTAATCGAGGCGGTCGAGGCGGGCGCAGCCCAGTGCTGCTACTACGGCGACGATCGCAAACTGCACAAAGAGACATTCGCGCTCGAGGCCTTGCAAGCTCTCAAAGACGAACTGCACGCCGAGTTGGAGGCGTTGTTGGTCAGCATCGAGCGGGCCGCCGCGAGTTCTGCGTTAGACGGCGTGACGCCTGCGCACGCTTTCGTAGCGGAGGCATTTGACGCCACCGCCCTCCGCGCCGCATTGGATGCCAGGATTTCCGGCCATGAAGCCGCGGAAAAGCGGCCGGAAGCCGGGCTGACGGTCATCGATTGGACCCTCCGGGTCAATTCGCAGGACGCGCGAGCGCGTCGATTCGGGGACTACGAATTGCTCGAAGAGCTCGCACGGGGCGGCATGGGCGTGGTGTTCAAAGCACGGCACGCGAAGACCGGTCGCATCGTTGCGCTGAAGATGATTCTTGCCGGCGAGTCGGCGTCCGCTGACGACGTGCTGCGTTTCCGCATTGAGACCGAGGCGGCGTCCAGACTTCATCACCCGAATATTGTGCCGATTTGTGACGTAGGGCGCGTCGAGGGCCAGCGTTACTTCGCCATGCCATTGATCGAAGGCGAAAATCTGGCAACCCGTCTTGCGGCCGGTCCGCTCGTGCCTTGTCGCGCGGCCGAGCTGCTGCGCGACATCTCCCTGGCCGTACAGCACGCGCATGAGCGTGGAGTGATCCATCGGGACTTGAAGCCGGCGAACATTCTCTTAGATGCCGATGCTCGGCCGTACATTGCCGATTTCGGCGTGGCGAGAAGGACGGACGTATCCGCGCGTTTGACGCGCGGCGGCCAAATCCTGGGAACGCCGTGCTACATCTCGCCGGAGCAGGCGGCCGGAGAAACAGACGAAATCGGCCCGGCGGCGGATATCTATTCGTTGGGCGCGGTGCTCTACGAGATGTTGACCGGCCGGCCGCCGTTTGAATGCCACCGCATCGACGTGCTGTTTGCGCAAGTGCTGGACGGCGAACCGGTCGCTCCGCGACGGTTGAATCCGCGCATTCCGCCGGCCCTGGAGACGATCTGCCTCAAGTGTCTGGCGAGAGCGCCAGGCAAGCGTTACGCCTCGGCTGAGGATTTGGCCGCTGATTTGCAGCGTTACCTGGCAAATCAGCCGATTCGCGCCAAGGCCGGTTGCCTGGCGGCGCGCGCCGTGGCGCGGATACGGCAAAAGCCCCTGGCGGCTGCGGTCGCCGCCTTGGCGATCGCCGTCGCGAGCCTCTCCGTGGCCGCACTCGGATGGCTGTGGTTGACTGAGCCCTAGCGCCGAGCGCATCGTCTCGGCGGCCTCGCCGACCGGAGCGTCGCCTGTCGCCGGTTCTTGCGGCGCTGCCGCAGCCGCGCAGCGAGCTAAGGATAATAGCCCGTACTGAGCCCCGCTGACCGCCGCTGGCGCGCTCAGCTCCACGCCCGGGCCGCACGCGAACGCAGCCGGTTGGCTTCATCGTCGTCGATGAACTCTTGTTTCACTGGATCGAACGAAAGCTTGCGCTGAAGAATCCAAGCGAGCGCCGCAGCATGGCAAGCGATGTGCGAGTTGCGCATCACCTCGGGATGGGTCACCGTGGGCTGCCGCGTTTTAATGCAATCGAAGAAATTCCGGGCGTGAGCCGAGACGTCCAACCCCTTGATCCTGCCAGCCGACGTTTGCAACTCGCCGCGAAGCGCCTCGGAGGAAACTTCCGTCTCGCCGCTATCGCCGGTCTCCACCCAGCCTTCATCGCCGACGAACCGCACCGGGCAAGTGCCAAGCCGGGTGATCCAATTCGGACCGCGGTCGCCAAACGGATTCGGCAAAAAGTCAAGCACCAGCTTCACGCCGTTGGCGTACGTGCAAGTGATGTTTTTCTCCGACGGTTCGTAAGCGACGGGCATCGTGTGATCGGTCTGGTTGGCCCACTGGCACAGATCGACCGTGTGAGCGCCCCAGTCCAGCAGCCGGGCGCCGGAATCAAAGTCGTAATAGCCCCGCCATTTGCCGGCCACGTATTTTCCGTTGTACGGACGCCAGGGCGCCGGCCCAAGCCAAAGGTTCCAGTCGACCACGTCGCGGGGCGGCGTCGGCTCGCCGGGCAGCCAGCCATTGTCGAGCGTCGGAATGTAAACCGAGGCATATAACGTCTGCAGTTTGCCCAGCTTTCCCTCGTGAGCCAGACGCACGGCCTGTTGAAAATTCGGCACGCTCCGCCGCTGCGTTCCCGCTTGGAAAACCCGCCCCGTGCCCTTCATGACTTCGGCCAGTTGCTGGCAGAGTTCGATGGTCAAGCCGCAAGGCTTCTCGCTGTAGACGTCTTTGCCGGCCTGCGCCGCCAGCATTGAGGCCGTCGCGTGCCAGCGATCGCCGGTTGCGATCAACACGGCGTCGATGTCCTGGCGATCGAGCAGTTCCCGAAAATCTCGATAGACCCGGCAGTCGGAGCTGCCGTAGTGCTTGTCGACGAGCCCTTTGCCGGCGTCGCGGCGGCTGGCCTGCACGTCAGCGACCGCCACGCATTGCACGTCGGGCAACGAAAGCATGGAAGTCAGGTCGTACTTGCACCGCGGGCCAATGCCGATGACGCCGAGCGTGATTCTATCGCTCGCCGCCGGTCGGCCCTCGCCGCCCAGCGCACCTTTAGACACGATCCACGGCAAAGCGACTGCGGATGACATTGCCGCCGCGCGTCGTAAGAATTCCCGCCGGGTGTTGGATTGTTGATCGCTCACAAAAAACCTCCCAAATCGCAATGCGTTGGAACCGCCTGAGACGCCGCCGGCCCCTGGCAAGATTATCGTTCGCAGAGGGGAGAATTGCCAATCCGCCGGCATGGCCGCAGGACGTGGAACTTGCGATTTTTCGAACAACCCCGCGAGAACGGTATCGTCAGACGCTACTCGTTACTAAGCCCGCCCTCCTCGAAGCGTAGCCGGCCGTTACGGTTCATTTCCCATCAGGCTCGTAGATGAAGGCCTGTTCGTCCGCCGGAACGACCCAAACGTTCCTGAACTTCACCGGGTTGCCGTGATCCTGAAGGAACACCGGGCCGATCATCGTTTCTTTCTGCCGATCGCGAATCTTTTCGAGGTACGGAGTCGTGCCATAGCGGAACGGGTGGTACGCCGACTTCGGTTCGCCGAACTGAGTTCCGTCCTGCACCTTCTCCCCGTTGAACCACGCCGTCACGCTCCCTTGCTCGACAATCTTCCCCGACCCGTCGCGACGCGGAGCCCGATAGCGAATGTCGAAGACCTGCCACTCGCCCGGCTTCCGGCAAGCGTTTTTTAGCGGCGGCGAGAATCCGTACAGCGCGCCGGCATCTTCCTGTGTGACCTTCTGCTTGCCGAAAGAGTTCAAAATCTGGATCTCGTAGTTCCCGTGAATGTAGACCCCGCTGTTCCCTGTCCCCTTGTCCGGCAACAGGAACTCGACGTGAAGGTCCGCATCCTTGAAGTGCAGTTTGGAGACGATGTGATTCTGGTTCTTTTTCGGCGTTGATACGAGCATGCCGTCTTCGACCGGCCAATCGATCTTCTCGCCCGCCATGCTCAAGAACGCGTGGTTCCCTTGCTCGTCGAGAAGCATGATCGCTCCTTTCGGCGGCGGGACGGGGAGTTTGCTCTGGTCAGGTTTGAAGTTCGGATCCGTCGGGAGCAAGCTCAGCAAGAGCAGGACAGCGGGAATCATCTGGTCGCCTTCACGGTGAGTGTTCGATCAGGAGCGTTGCATGGCCCTAGCCTAATTAACGTCTTGAGCGAAATCCAGGTTGCCGCTCGCAGACCGATTGCCGGCCGACGGCTTGCGGGCATGCGGCGCATCGGGTCTCGCCATTGAGCGGCTCCGCCGGCGGCGGGATGCGTCGATCGCCGAATCTCCCTTACGGTTTGCTTCGTTTCCGTGACGGCTCTCTTTCAGGCGTCGGCTTCATCCAGATTGACGTTCTGGCATAACGTCCGAGCCAGTCGCCGCGTCTGATCGATCTGATCTTGAGGAACAGGAATGCTTAGTTCTCTCAGGTGAGGCGCCAGTTTCGCATCTCCGTTTCGCATTTTTACAGAAAGGGTGGCTATCGGCTGCTCTTCAGCTTCCAACGTCACAAGTACGCCCGCTTCAGGGTTTTCGCTCCAGTCTATGAATTTGTGGTGAAAAAAGACGCCGTTCTCAAAGAGCCGCGCTTCACTCGACTTTCGTCCCCAATCCTGACGGAGATGTTTCCAATAAAGATAGTGAAGCAGCAAAGGTAGCGTCATCAGGCCAGTCCACAAGGCAAACGCCTCAACGAAGGACGTGGCTGGTCTCGCCAGGTGCAACAAAGCCCCTCCCATCATGCTGCAGACGACAACTATCAAGACAACCTTCCCTGGAGCCGAGAACGACAAAGGGGTCAAGAACGACAAAGGGGTCAGAACTATTTATCAGTCTTTTGCTTTGCGAAGGCGGATGGCGAGGTCCAGATCCAGCTTTTTCGCCGGTTCTTGCACCCAGTTCTCGTCGCCGTAAGGCAGGCCGGTCGCGGAAGCCCGACGAATTGCCGCCAGGCTCTGCTCTTCGATGGGCAGATGCACCCTCTTTGCCCAGGCACGCCGACGAACGGCCGCATACGACGATAACTGCTCGTACACGCTCAACCGGTCGAGCAATTCGTCGGCTTCGCCCAAACCGTGCGCGCGATAACTGCTCCAATGATACTGCTCCGCCTGCCGGACGAGCTTGGCCCGCAGGGGATTCGCCTCAATGTACCGCAGCACCGTCAGCAGGTGCCCATCGTTCTGGATGGCGGGGCTTTTGAACCGTCCCTGCCAGACGTGCCCGCCGGAGCGGTAGTGTTTGTGATAGCGCTGCGTGTGCGAGACCAGCAGGCTCTGCATGCTACAACTGAGCATGCTACAACTGATGCTGGCGCGAGAGCGGCCGGACGAGCCAAGGCATCAAAACAGCCAACTCGCGTCAAGTAAATAGTTCTGACCCCTTTTTTCAGGCAAACCCTACTGGCGAGCCCCCCATCCCCGCATTACAATCTTTCGGTCGGCCGTCCTCTTGGCGGCCGGGCAGCGTCGGGCGCCCTTGTTGTGGCGACTGGACGGACGCACCGCCCACGTGATTGGCGGGCTAACAGCCGGGTCTCGGCCATGTCTTCTGATGAGGCGCTGCGCTTCGGTTGTTGCGGTTTGAAGCCATGACGCTTTGCTGCGCTTTCGTCGGGGATTGTCAGCGTCGTTCGCTCTCGGCGCGCGTCGCGGCAGACGGCGCCGGCCACAAAGTTTATCCAGCCCTTGTACCGAACGTGAAGGACTCGGCGGAATTGCGAGAAACTCTTGACAATGCCCGAAAGCCGCTAGCGGAGAACGCTAGCATCCTGCTGGTCGGAGATGCGCCGGCCGATCTGCATGCGCTGCGGACGGTTCTCGAAGAGCTGGGACGCGAGCTGGTGGAAGCGCAGCCGGGCGAGGATGCGCTGGCGCGGGTGCGAGCCGAAGAGTTCGCGGTGATCCTGCTCGACGTGCGAGCGCCCGGTAGGAACGGCTTCGACGCGGCCAGGCTCATCCGCTCCGAGCGCCGCGCGCAACGCACGCCGATTATTTTCCTGACCGCATTTGAAATCAACCGCGAGCAGGCCGAGGAAGGGTACGCGTTGGGGGCGGTCGATTTTCTCGTCGAGCCTTTCCTGCCGGCCGTCCTGAAAGCCAAGCTGCGGAACTTTGTCGAGCTGTTCGAAGACAATCAGCGGGCGAAGCGCGAGTCGGAACAGCTCCGGCTGCTGGTCCAGGGAACGATCGACTACGCCATCTTCATGCTCGATCCGCAAGGGCGCATCATTAGCTGGAACCCGGGCGCCCAGCGTCTCAAAGGGTACGCCGCGCACGAAATCATCGGACAGCATTTCTCCCGCTTCTATCCTCAGGAAGCGATCGACCGCGGCTGGCCCGACTACGAGTTGGAAGTCGCTCAAGCCGTAGGGCGTTTTGAGGACGAAGGCTGGCGCGTGCGCAAGGACGGCTCGCAGTTTTGGGCCAACGTGGTCATCACCGCGCTGCGAGACGAGACCGGCAGTTTGCGCGGATTCTCGAAGATCACGAGAGATCTGACCGAGCGAAAGCAGGCCGAAGAGAACGCCCGTCGCCTGGCGGCAGAGGCGGCCGCCCGGCAGGCGGCGGATGACAACGCCCGGCTTATCCAGGCTGAGCGAGAACGGCTGCACGTCACGCTGGCGAGCATCGGCGACGCCGTCATCAGCGCCGACGCCGAGGGGCGGGTCAATTTCCTTAACCCGGTCGCCGAGGCGCTGGTGGGCTGGAAGCATGACGAAGCCCGCGGCCGCAGCCTGGCCGATGTGTTCCGGATCGTCAATGAATACACTCGCCAGCCCGTGGAGAATCCCGCCATCAAAGCGCTCAGGCAAGGCGCGATCGTCGGTTTGGCGAACCACACGTTGCTGATCGCAAGAGACGGCGTCGAGCGGCCGATCGATGACAGCGCCGCGCCCATTCGAGACGCCCAGGGCGGGGTTATCGGCTGCGTCCTGGTCTTTCGCGACATTTCCGAACGCCGGCGGGCCGAAACGCAGTTGCAGGAGAGCGAAAAGAAGCTGCGTCTGTTGGCCGACACGATGCCTCAGATCGTGTTCACGGCGACCCCCGACGGCCAGGCCGACTATCTCAACCAGCGGTGGTACGACTACACGGGGCTGCCTCGCGGGGACGTGGGCGCCGAAAGCTGGCTGTCCGCAATGCACCCGGACGACCGCGACCCGTGCATGGCCGAGGCGGCTCGGACCAACCGCGAAGGCGTTGCTTTCGAGATGGAATTGCGTCTGCGCGAAGGCCGCACCGGGCAGTACCGTTGGCATCTGGCCCGGTCGGTGCCCGTGCGCGACGATCAGGGCCGCATCATCGGCTGGTATGGCACCAGCACCGACATACACGACCGTAAGCGGGCCGAGGATGCCAACCGCTTCCTGGCATCTGCCAGCGCCACGTTGGCAACCATCGTCGATTACGAAAGCACGCTACAGAAGGTGGCGGCGCTGGCCGTGCCCCACTTCGCCGACTGGTGCGCCGTGGACGTGGTGGAAGCCGACGGTTCCTTGCGGCGGCTGGCGGTGGTGCATGCCGACCCGGAAAAGGTGAAGCTGGCGCACGAGCTGAATCAGCGCTACCCGCCCGACCCGGCCTCGCCGCACGGAGCGTTCAAAGTGGTCCGCACCGGCCAGTCGGACAGGACGGAGGAAATCACCGAAGAGATGATCCTGCACGGCGCTCGCGACGAGCGCCACCTGCAGATCCTCCGCGAACTGGGATTGAAGTCGCACCTGTGCGTGCCGCTGAAAGGGCGGACCAGGCTGTTGGGCGTGATCACGTTCGTTTCCGCGGAATCGGATAGAAGATATTCGCAGACGGACCAGGAGTTCGCCGAAGAGTTGGGCCGGCGCGCGGCGATTGCTCTGGAAAATTCTCTGCTTTACGCAGAACTGCGCGAGACCGACCGGCTCAAGGACGAGTTTCTGGCGATGCTCGCCCATGAGTTGCGCAATCCGCTGGCCCCGATCCGCAATAGCCTGCACATTTTGAAGCAGCCGGAAACGGATGGCCCGACGGACCACCAAATGCTGTCTATCGCCGAGCGGCAAGTGCAGCACATGGCGAGACTGCTGGACGACCTGCTCGACGTCTCCAGGATCAGCCGCGGCAGCATCGAGCTTCGCAAAGAACCGCTCGACCTGACGACGGTCGTCAATCGTTCGGTGGAGGCCGCGCGCCCCTTGTTTGAACAGCGCGGGCACGAGCTGACGGTCTCGCTTCCGCCTGCGTCGCTTCGCGTCAAGGCCGATGCAACGCGGCTCGAGCAAGTCTTGACGAATTTGCTCAACAACGCCGCCAAGTACACCGACCCTGGCGGACATATTTCTGTCGACCTGGAGGGGCAAAGCGGCGAAGCGATCCTCCGCGTGCGCGACACGGGCATTGGCATCGCTCCGGAAATGTTGCCGCGCATCTTCGATCCGTTCGTGCAGGCGGAACGACGCTTGGATCGCGCTCAAGGCGGCGTGGGGATCGGTCTGACGCTGGTGAATCGGCTGGTGGCGCTGCACGGCGGTCGGGTCGCAGCGAATAGCCCGGGACTCGGCCAGGGCAGCGAGTTCACGGTTCGTTTGCCGACCACGACCGAGGGCGGCGAGGCTGGCGCCAATGACCCGGCCGGCGGCGAAGCGCAACCGCTGCCTCGCCTCCGCGTGCTCGTGGTGGACGACAACCCCGATGCTGCCAATACCCTGGCCCTGCTGCTGCGTTTCGCAGGCCAGGACGTGCAGACGGCTTACGACGGCCCCAGCGCGATTGCCCGAGCTCAGGAATTCATGCCGGAGCTCGTTCTGCTGGACATTGGCATGCCGGGGATGGACGGCTACGAGGTGGCGGCTCGCCTGCGGAACGAGACGGGCTTAGGCAGCGTACTGCTGGTGGCTTTGACCGGTTGGGGACAAGACGAAGACCGACGGCGCTCGGCCGAAGCAGGATTCGATCAACACATGGTCAAGCCGGTCGAGCCTCAGCGGTTGCGAGAAGTGCTGAGAAATCTGGCTGGCAAGCGGCAATGACGCGTTGAAAAGGGCTCCCGCACGTCGTTCGCGACGGCCGCATCAAGGTTGAGAAACTAAAAGCCGCGCATCCGGAATTAGACGCGTTCCGGCATCAGGGCTTGCGGATTGACCGGCTTGATTCCGGCGGCGCCATCACGACGGGCAACCGCACGATGAATTCCGCCCCGCGACCCGGGCCCTCGCTGCGGGCTTCGACGGTCCCGCCGTGCGCTTCGATCAGCCGCTTTACTAACGACAGCCCGATCCCTAGTCCGCCCTGCGACCGCTCCGCGGAATGATTCGCCTGCATAAACATGTCGAAGACATGGGGCAAAAGCTCCGCGGAAATGCCGATGCCGTTGTCTTTGACGGACACCACCACGTCGCTGCCTTGGCGCCGGGCCGTCAGCACGATGCGGCCTCCACGATCCGTATACTTGGCGGCGTTATTGAGCAGATTGAGGAACGCCTGCGCGAGCCGCGACAGGTCGGCCCCGACGAAGACAGGCTCCTCCGGCAGCACCACGCTGAGCTCGTGCCCCATCTCGGCAATGGATGGGCGGCTCGTTTCCAGCGCGCTTCGCACGACCTCCGTCAGGTCGACCGGCTGCTTGCGCATTCGCAACTGTCCGAGGGATACCCGGCTTACATCCAGCAAGTCGTCCAGCAGCCGGGCCATCTGCTCCACCTGCCGGTCGATGACTCCTCGGGCCCAGATCAGCTTGGGGTCGGGCGGGCCCTCGAGTTTCAGGATTTCCACCGCGTTGCGGATCGGGGCCAGAGGATTGCGGAGTTCGTGGGCCAGCATGGCGAGAAACTCGTCCTTGCGTTGGTCCGCCATGCGCAGTTCCGCCTCGGCCCGCTTCAATCGGCTGATGTCTTCAACCGTACCCAAGTATCCGCTGACGGCGCCGCTTTCGTCGCGCAAGGCCACCGCCCTGCCGGAAAGCCAGGTGACTTCTCCTTGGGGCGTGCAGAAGCGATATTCCTCGGCAAATTCACATCCTTCCCTGGCCGCCGCGTTCCATGCGAGAAAGATTCTTTCTCGGTCCTCGGGATGCAAAGCCGCGGCCCAGCCTTGGCCTCGGGCCGCCTCCAGCGACATTCCCGCCATCTGACGCCAGCGGTCGTTGACGAACAGACAGTTGCCGTCGGCGTCGGTCTCGAAGATGCCGACCGGAGCGCTACCGGCGAGCGTCTTAAATCGTCGCTCGCTTGCCCGTAGCGCTTGTTCGACCCGTTTGCGTTCAGTCAGCTCCATAAACGCTCCGACGCAGCCGCGCACGGCGCCAGAAGCGTCCAGCAGAGGCGCGGCCGAGCCGTAAACGTGTTTTGCCAGCCCGCCGGGCAGCAGCAGCTCCAGCTCGGCGTCGCGAACTTCGACGGCGTGGGCGGCGGCGTACTGCATGGGCAGTTCGTCAGGCGCCAGTTCCCGCCCATCTCGAAAATGGCGGATTGCAGGCCGGCGTTCCGCCGGCGCCGTGACCGAGACGTTCGTCTGCGGCGGCAATTCCAGCAGCTTATACGAGGCCTGGTTGCCGGTCATGGTTTGGCAAGCCGGGTCATGCGCGATCCAGACGGCTACCGGAAGCACGTCCAGCAGCTTCTCGACTTCCTCAAGTCGCTCACGCGAGAGTTGCTCGGCCCGTCTGAGTCGAAGCAAGGTCCGGACCTGCGCCACCAACTCGTCGTCAGCGAAGGGTCTGGCGAGGCAAGCCTCCGCGCCTGCCTCGAAGCAGGCGACCCGGCATTGGCTGTCTCCGCATGCCTCGGAAAGCACCAATAGCGGGATGGTAGCGGTGGCCGGGCAGGCCTTGAGTCGACGGCAGACCTCCAAGCCCGGCGCGTCGGGTAAACGTAACTCCAGCACGATCAGGTCCGGCCCTGTTGCCGCCACGCTCAGGGTCTCGGCTGCAGTCGTCGCCTCGCAGACCAGCAACCCGGCCCGCTCGAACAACTGCGTGACGGCGGCGCGGCTTGCTGCGTCTGCATCCACGTTGAGAATGGTCGTCGCTTTTCGCGTCGCGCTTTCCGGCATCGCGCTCATTCCCTTCACACGAGAAGACTAGGGCACGAAAATCGACCGCGCCTTGCGGGGTGGGTAGGGAGCGGCTGGGGTAATCGCACGTCAGGCCGCTATTCGCCGCAATAGCGCTATGCGATGGGAT
>DASZUP010000356.1:0-7047 GCA_035547635.1 Pirellulales bacterium | reverse complement strand
TTGCGCACCCCTCACAGCATTGCGTTCGACGCTCAAGGCGGACTCTTGATCGCCGATATCGGCAACCATCGCATTCGTCGAGTCGACCTGGCCAGCGGCAAGATCGAGTCGATCGCCGGCAACGGCCAGGCCAAGATGCCTGAAGACGGCAAACCGGCTCGCGGTCGCCCGGTGCTCGGTCCGCGAGCGTTGGCCGTGGAAAACGAAACGCTGTGGGTCGCCTTGCGCGAAGGAAACAGCATCTGGCGGCTCGAACTCGCGCAAGGGACGTGGCGCCACGCGGCCGGCACGCTGCGCAAGGGCTTTCAAGACGGACCAGGGCAGGAAACGCTGCTCAATGGCCCGAAAGGGATCGCGCTCGATGCGCACGGCCGGCTGGAAATTGCCGACACGGAGAATCACGCCGTTCGCGAACTTGATCCCGCCGCAGGCGTTGTCCGGACCATTGCCGGCGGGGGGCCTAAGTCGGGCGGTTTTGGCGGCGACGGCGGCCCCGCGCTCGCGGCGAAGTTCGATCGGCTACACGGGATCTGCGTTGGTCCGGACGGCGCCATTTACGTCGGCGACACGAACAATCACCGCGTCCGGCGGATCGTCCGCTCCTCCGCGGCAGAATAGCCGCTCCGCCCCCCGAAAGCTTCGAAAGATCGCAGATGAACTTGTTGTCATCTTTCGTTGACGCTCCCCGTTTCGACGACTAGTCTCGCTAAATTGGAGTTTGGCGAGGTCGAGGACGTGGAAACAAGCATGAATTTTCCGTTCCGCTGGCATCCGCCGGCGCTGTTGCTGCTATTGGCAGCGTTGGCTGGCTGCAATCGTACGGCGCACAGTGCGAGCAAGTCTGAGCCGCCGGCCAAAGTGGCTCAGATTGCGAGCGAAGAGCAGCTCAACACAATTACGCTGACGGCCGAGGCCGAAAAGCGTCTGGGGTTGGAGACGGCGCATGTTGAATTGCGCCGCGTGGCGCGACGGCGGACGTTTGGCGGCGAGGCGACGCTGCCGACGGGCGCCTCTGTTGTCGTCTCGGCGCCGGTCAGCGGCCGGCTCAAGCTGGCGTCTACGGATGCGCCGTTGAGCGTCGGGCAAAAAGTGGAACGCCATTACCCGGTGTTCGTGCTCACGCCGCTGCTGTCGCCCGAACGCGACGTACTGACGCCCGCCGAGCGAATCGCCTATGCACAGGCCCAAATGCAACTGTCGCAGGCGCAAGTCGACGCCGAAGGGCAGGTCCAACAGGCTCGCGTGCAGGTCGACGCGGCCAAGATCGCCCTCGACCGCGCAGAACGTCTGCTGCGGGAACAAGCCGGTAACGCCAAGACCGTCGACGACGCCCGCGCGCAATGGGAGCTGGCGCAGAAGACGCTGGATGCCGCCGCCACGCGCAAGCGGCTGGTCGACGGCATCCAACTTGATGCCGAAGCGGGCGAAGTCGAGCCGCTGGTGATCGAAGCTCCGCGAGCCGGCATCATCCGCGCCGAATTTGTTGCGCCCGGCCAGGTGGCCTCCGCCGGCGCGCCTCTGTTCGAGATTGCAAGTCTCGATCCGATTTGGATCCGCGTCCCGGTATACGCCGGCGAGGTTGCAGAAGTCTCGCCTAAAGCCTCGGCCCAGGTGAAGAGCCTGTCCGATCCGCCGGCGGCGCCGGGCATCGCGGCCCAACCGGTCAGTGCGCCGCCGACCGCGGTGCCGCAAGCGGCCGCGGTCGATCTGTATTACGAGCTGCCCAACCCCGACGGCAAGTTCCGCCCCGGACAGCGCGTTAGTGCGATGTTGACACTCGATGCTCAGCAACAGAGCTTGGGCGTTCCCTGGTCGGCCGTCGTGCAGGACATATATGGCGGCACGTGGGTCTACGTGCGCACGGCCGAGCATACGTATCTTCGCCGCCGCGTCGAGATTCCGTATGTGATCGACGGCTGGGCCGTGCTGTCCGCCGGACCTGCGGCCGGAGCCGAGGTTGTCACGGCAGGCGTCGCCGAATTGTTCGGCACGGAGTTCGGGGTCGGCAAGTAGGGCGCGCTTCGGCGCTGGTCGCGGAGAGTTGGGCTGAATGACCTGGTTGATTGCTACTTCGCTGCGGCTTCGCGTGCTGGTGCTTGCGCTTTCGGCGCTGTTGATCGTGTACGGGATCCAGACGCTCAAGTCGACCCCGCTCGACGTGTTCCCTGAATTCGCGCCGCCGCTGGTCGAGATCCAGACGGAAGCCCCCGGATTGTCGACCGTCGAGGTCGAAAGCCTGATCAGCATGCCGCTGGAGAACGCGCTCAACGGCACGCCCTTCTTGAAGACGATTCGTTCCAAGTCAGTGCTCGGCCTATCGTCGGTCAAGATGATCTTCGAAGAAGGAACCGATCTGATCCGTGCGCGGCAGTTGGTGCAGGAGCGGTTGTCCGTGGAGGCGGCGCGGCTGCCGGCCGTGGCCAAGCCGCCGGTGATGATGTCGCCCCATTCATCGACCAGCCGGGTGCTGAAGATCGGCGTGACTTCAAAAACGCTGTCGCAGATGGATCTGACCATTCTGGCCCGCTGGACGATCCGGCCGCACCTGATGGCGATTCCCGGCGTGGCCAACGTGGCGATTTGGGGTCAGCGCGACCGGCAGTTCCAGGTGCTGGTCGACCCGGACCGGTTGCGAGCCCATCAGCTTTCTTTGTCCGACGTCGAACGCGCCTCGGCCGATGCGGCCACGCTCAGCGGCGGCGGCTTCATCGATACGCCCAACCAGCGGCTCCCCGTGCGGCAGCTAACCAGCATTCGCGAGCCGGATGACCTGGCCGATACCATCGTCGGTTTTCGCGGCGGCGCACCGCTCAGGCTGGGAGACGTGGCCGAGATCGTCGAGGGGTTTCCCGCTCCCATCGGCGATGCTGTGATCGATGACGGTCCCGGGTTGCTGCTGATCGTTGAAAAGCAGCCCTGGGGCAACACGCTCGACATCACCCACAACGTCGAACAGGCGCTGGAACTGCTGCGCCCCGGCCTGGAAGGCGTGAAGCTCGATCCGACGATCTTCCGTCCGGCAACCTTTATCGAGCGCTCGCTCGAAAACCTCTCGCACGCCATGCTCATCGGCTGCGTGCTGGTGGTGGTGGTGCTGGTCGCGTTCCTGTTCGATTGGCGTACGTCCGTCATCAGCGTGACGGCCATACCGTTGTCGCTGGTCGCCGCTGCATTGGTCCTGCACTATTGGGGCGGCACGATCAACACAATGGTCATCGCCGGCCTGGTGATCGCTTTGGGCGAAGTGGTCGACGATGCGATCATCGACGTCGAGAACATCATGCGGCGGTTGAAGCTCAACCGCCAGTCGGAAAACCCGCTGCCGACCTACCAGGCGGTGCTGGCCGCCTCGCTCGAAGTCCGCAGTGCGGTCGTCTATGCCAGCCTGATCGTCACGCTGGTGTTTGTGCCGGTGTTGTTTCTGGAAGGACTGTCGGGAGCGTTTTTCCGGCCGTTGGCCATCTCGTACATGTTGGCCATTCTGGCGTCGCTGCTGGTAGCATTGACGGTCACGCCTGCGATGTCGTTGATCCTGCTGCCCGGCGCCGCGCACCGGCGACACGAGGGCGCGTTGACGCTTTGGCTGCAGCGCGTTTATCGCGGCATCCTGCCCTGGTTCGTCGTGCGGCCCAAGATGGCCGTGGCGACCATCTCCCTCTTGTTCGCCGTCAGCCTGGCGGCCGCCGCATCGCTAGGCGAAGAATTCCTGCCCGATTTCAAAGAGACCGACTTCCTGATGCATTGGGTGGAAAAGCCGGGCACGTCGCTCGAGGCCATGACGCGCATCACCACCCGCGTCAGCAAAGAGCTGCGGCAGATTCCCGGCGTGCGCAATTTCGGCTCGCACATCGGCCGGGCGGAAGTGGCCGACGAGGTGGTCGGGCCGAACTTCACGGAGTTGTGGATCAGCGTCGAGCCGACGGCCGATCTCGACGCCACGGTCGCCAGGATTCAAGCTACCGTCGATGGCTATCCGGGGCTGTATCGCGACGTATTGACGTACCTCAAGGAAACGATCAAAGAAGTGCTGACCGGCGCCAAGGCGACCATCGTCGTTCGCATCTTCGGACCGGATCTGACGGCATTGCGGAGCAAAGCCGAGGAGGTCTATCAGGCCATCGAAGACGTCGACGGCGTGATCGACCCCCACGTCGAACAGCAGGCGCTCGTGCCGCAGTTGCAGGTGCGGTTGCGGCCCGAGGCCGCCGCGCAGTACGGCTTTACGCCCGGTCACGTTCGCCGTGCGGTTGAAACGCTGATCCGCGGCACGAAGGTGGGCGAAGTCTACTACGATCAGAAGAGCTTCGCCGTCGTCGTCTGGGGCAAACCCGAGCTGCGCAGCGATCTGTTGGCGCTGCGGCGGTTGCCGATCGATCTGCCGCAAGTCGGAACGAGTGCGTCGGCGACTGGTTCGAATCCGCCAGCCGGCGCCGCGTCGCCGGGTTCCGTCAATCCGACGCCGCCGATGAGTTCCGCCGCCAGTCTTTCGTCGGCCGCCGTCGCCAACGGCTACGTGCCGCTCGGCGATATCGCCTTCGTGGAGACGGTTCCTACGCCGAACGAGGTGATGCGAGAGTCGGTCTCGCGCCGCATCGACGTGACTTGCAACGTGCAAGGTCGCGATCTCGGCTCGGTGGCTCGCGAGATTGAAGAGCGCGTCAAACAGTTGAAGTTCGACCGCGGCTACCATCCCGAGTTTCTGGGCGAATATGCGGAACGGCAAGCGTCTCGTCGCCGCCTGTTTGCGTTGGCCGCCATGTCGCTCGTCGGGATTTTGTTGATTCTACACGTCGATTTTCAATCGTGGCGGTTGACGCTGCTGGTGCTGTTGACCATTCCTTTTGCCCTGGTCGGCGGCGTGTTTGCGGCGGCGCTGGCCGGGGGCGTGCTCTCGCTTGGTTCGCTGGTAGGCTTTGTCACGGTGCTCGGCATTGCGGCCCGCAATGGCATCATGCTGGTCAGCCACTACCGCCATCTGGAGACTGATGAAGGAGAAGCGTTCGGCCCTGGACTCGTGATGCGCGGCAGCGAAGAACGCCTGGCGCCGATCCTGATGACGGCGTTGACTACGGGCCTGGCGCTGGTTCCGTTGGTCGCTGGCGGCAACCTGCCGGGGCATGAAATTGAGTACCCGATGGCAGTCGTCATTTTGGGCGGCTTGGCGACTTCGACGCTGTTGAACCTGTTCTTGCTGCCGCCGATCTATCTGGCCTTCGGTCGCAGGTAAACGGCAGATCATGCGGCGCACCCTATAAGGTGCGCAATCTACAGAGCGAGTGCCGATTGTGCGCAGGAACTTGTTAACGCCCTTGCAATAAAGCAACCAAGATCGGCCTAATCGGCAGTTCCCAACTCAGCGCGCTCGCTCCGGTGCGCCGACAATCTCCCAAGGCGCCGTATTGCACGGAACGATCGGAGATCGCGACAGTTCCCGAATTTCCCGCGCAACCAATAGAGACTTCCCGGTCGTCAAGGTTTACCAGCCTTGTCCCTTGTCGACGGGCGACCGTTTGCGACTCTGTGCCGAGACGACCGCATGAGCAGTTATTTGAAGCTCCTGGCATGTTTTTCCGTGATCGGCGTGATGCTCGTCAGGAACGGATTGGCCCAGCAGACCACGGGCCCTTGGCTTCCGCGTGCGCCCCTCGCTGCGAACCGACCAGGGGACCGCCCCCCGCCGCCGACCTTTGACGGCTCCTCTCGGGCCCGCGGCCGCCCGCAAAACCACGCCTCGGCTTCCGTCTCGCACACGGTTTTACAACCGCAGCGGCCGCCGCTTCACGCGGCGCCAAGCGTTCGGCGCACATCTTTCTCGCAGGCGCCTCGACAGAGCGCCCTAGCGCCCTCGAAGACGTTTCCCTTGCCGTTGCCGCGGGCCTTTGAATTGACGCTGACGCGGAACCCGGCCGTCGTGGCGCAACGTGCGGCCGAAGGCGTCGGAGTGGCGGCAATCGGCGTCGCCCGGCGGTATCCGTTCAATCCGTTCTTTCAATTTCAAGCGACGCCTTACCAGAAGGCGCCCCCTTCCGCCACTTCGGTGGAACCGAATGCCGCCAGCAAGACGTACCAGTACTACCTGGTCATGATCAATTTCGAGCTGGCGCATCAACGGCGCTATCGCGAACGGAATGCCGTGGCCGCGCTCTCGGGCGTGCGCTGGACGATCCAGCAAACCGAGCTGCAAAACCTGGCAATGACCGAGCAGCTCTACTTTACCGCGTTGTACCGCCGCGGGCTTCGCGACCTGGCCCAGGCGAACGCCGACTTAAACGACTCGCTGTTGTCAGTCCTGGAACGGCAATTGGCCGCCGGCCAGGCCTCGGCCGCCGACGTGGCGATGGTCCGGCTTGACACGCGGTCGACGGTTCAGCAACTTCGGTTGGCGGAGACGAATTACCAGACCGCCCTGTTGGATTTGGCTCGGCAGCTCAATCTTTCGCCGCGCGTACCGATCGACCTGGTCGGCCAGATGTACGATTGGAAATGGATGCCCGTCAGCGGCGCTCATCTGTCGCGCGTCGCGGGCTTGCGCGGCGCCATCTCGCCTGAGGCGGACTTGGAAACGATCGCCGAGGAGTTGGCTAGCGGACGCCCCGACGTGATGGCCGCGCGAACGAACATTTCCGCCGCCGGCGCGAACGTCAGCCTGGCCCAGGCCAACCGGCTGCCGCTGCTCCAGGCGGGCCCGTACTATCAATCGGACGATTTCGGCGTGAAGTACTTTGGCTTTCGCGGTCACATTCAGGCGCCCGCCCTCAACGGAGGCTGGCAACTGGTCCGCCAGCGCGACGCCGAGTTGCGGCAACAGAAGATCGTCTACCAGCAGTTGCGCGCGCAGGCGGCGATGGAAGCCCTGACCGCCATCGACCGCTATGAACGGGCCCGGAGACTGGTCGAAGAATCGGACGCCGAATCCCCCTTCAACATCCCCGTCGAACTCAAGAAGCTGGAAGAGCAGTTCATGGCCGGGGAAGTCGACGCGTTCCGCATCTTCAACGCCCGCACCAGCCTGATCCGCCTGCAGCAAGCGAATCTGGACATGCTCAA
>DASZUP010000355.1:0-4362 GCA_035547635.1 Pirellulales bacterium | reverse complement strand
CACGAACTGGCCAGCGAGCTGGGCATGGTCCAACTCCGGTTGCCGATGTCTCCGCTCAAGCCGCCCAGCCTGGCCCAAGTCGTCGAAGCCTACGAAATGATGAACTCACTGGACGTGCCCCGGCCGTTGCTGGTGCACTGTCGAGAAGGAGTCGACCGGACGGGCGTGGTTTGCGCCTACTACCGCGTCGTGGCCGAGGGTTGGTCGCCCGCCGATGCAATCGAAGAAATGCTTTCGCTCGGCTTTCACCGTTGGCGCTACCTCTACTGGCTGCCGCAGATCCGTCGCTTGCTCCAGCGCGCCCAAAACGGCGACCGCCGTTGAGCAAAGCCTGATCGCTGAGAAGCCAGGCGGCCGCCGCCCAAGCAACGAGCGGCGTTAAGCGTGGCTTCCGCTGAGCGGCAGGACATACTCGTGGGCGTCGAGATCTTCGCTCGGAGAAACAGTTCCGCGCCAGACCAGCGTGCCATAATCGGCAATGTCGTCGATCCACTGCAAAGGCGCGCGCGACCGCGCTTGCCAGGGCGCCAACACGACCAGGCGCTTGGCGCCTTTCGGACGCCCCGGCTGCACGGCGTAGAACCGGTCAAGGTACGTCGGGCGCCGGAAGCAAGCACGCGCGCAGGCGTCCAGGCAGTCCAGCGATAAGGCCGCCAGGTCCCCCGCCGGCTCCAACACGACCTGCAAGGTGGTGAATGGATTTGCGGCCAGGATCCGCTCGATGGCTTGCGCCGCCGCCTGGCGGTCGCGGTGAAAATCCGAGGAACGCAGCCAGAGCGTCAAGGCCTGGCTGAGCGTATCATCCGGCGGAAACGGCGCCGTTGAGGGGTGATCGAGATCGACTCGCACGCAGCGAGCCCCTGGGGACCGCTCGTCGAACTCCAACTTGGGCTGCGGCAGCGGATCGTACTCAATGCCCAGCCGCTCCTGTGCTTCCTGCATCAGTTCGTAGAACTGTTCGAGTTGCAACGTCGGCGTGCCGAGCACGTAGTACGGCGGCCGCGGCTGATGCTTGAGCCCCAACGATTCGGCCTCTTGCCGAAAGGCCGTGCCCGGCAGGATGGCCAGGTTGAATACCTGGATCGATGAGTAGAGACGGCTCGTGCAGAGATAATCGAGTCCGCGCCGAATGGATGCGGCCGTGTCGCCGGGCAGGCCGATGATCAGATCGACTTTGACCTCCAACCCCGCGTCGAGCATCGCCCGCACGCCGCGTTCGAAGGCCTTCATATTATTCTTGCGGTCCATCAATTCCTGGGCCGCCGGATCCAGCGATTGCAGGCCGATCTCGACTTCCGTAAAGTTCGCCTCGCGCAACAAGCGGGCCGTTTCGGCGGTGATGCCTTCGGCCCTCAATTCGCCGAAGAACGTGAATTGCCGTTCGGCGTTTTCCCTGGCCAGCAGCCGCAGAAAGGCGTTGAAGTCTCGCTTCTGGTTGAGCGTCGGATCGAGCAGCACCACTTCTTTGGCGCCGCGGCGCCGGGCGTGCTCGAGATTGGCGACGATCTTTTCTTCCGAGAGAAAGTACAGGCTGTCGTAGCTCTTTGGGTAGTAGCAGAACTTGCACTTGAAGACGCAACCGCGAATCGTTTCCAGCAGCAGCATCTGCTCGTCGGCTGCATCGAGAATGCCCGCCAGGTAAGGCGACGAGATCTCGTTCAACTGGGGCAGCGGCCGGCGAAAGTTCGGCAACCGTCCGGCCTCGCCGCCGGCGGCCGCGGAAACGAACAAGCCGTCAATCGGCTGTTGCGGCGTCGGCGAGCTTCGCAAGGCCGTGAGCAATTCGCAGAACGTCTGTTCCCCTTCGCCGATCGCCGCATAGTCCAGCGCCGGATGTTCGAGCACCCAGGCGTTGTCCGCGGTGATCTCCGGCCCGCCGAGCAGGATCTGCACCTCGGGCCGCGCCGCTTTCATTTGCTCGGCAATCCACAGCGAGCGGTCGATATTCCACAGGTAGCAGGTGAAACCGACCAGCCACGGTTCGCGGGCCAGCACAGACGCAACCAGTCCGCGGTCGCCCAGCAGATTGGCTTCGGCCGCCGGCACGATCTCAATGTCGTAATCGGCTTCCAGACCTCGCTGCCGCGCCAGCAGTTTTAAATAGCCGGCCGCCAGCGGCACGTTGCCGCGGATCGGTTCCGGTCCGACGGGCGGAATCGGCAATTGGACGAGTACAATGCGTCGGCGGCCAGCAGAACGTGAAACAGAAGCGAGTGCAGAGGGCTGCGACGCCGCCGAGCGTGATGCTTTCATTCCGCGCCTGCTTCGCTCCGCGTTCCGAATACCCGCACGCCGCGCTGCTTCACACGTATTTGGGCAGGTTGCCGGCCGCGTCGAAGGGCAGGTCTCGCAACTCGCGGATGATTTCCAGATCGCTGCGCTGCTGCGCTTCGTCCCAGTAGGCCTGAGAGCATTCGACCTCGGTCAGCTCCAGCGTGTTGCGGATCCAGAGAATCTTGGCGTGCGGCGGTTCAGTCAAACCGATGGTGGGCAGGGCATTATCCAGGATTTCCCGGTCCGTATCGAAATTCACCGGCAACATGCAGGCTGAGACGTTGCCGCTGGTCAGACAGTTGATGCGGGTGATGCGCTGGTCGATGGCTTCCAGGGCCCGCGTGGTGCAGAACTCGAACAGGCCGATGCCCGAGGCGTTGCCGTGCGTTTCTTCGGTCAAGCCGCGGATCACGATCCGCCGCACCTTCGGAAACTCGTCAGGCGCCGCTTCGTGGTAGCAGTACTTGCGGCCCACGACGTTGGTGTCGACGCCGGCGCCGCTGATGTTCTTGCCCAACTCATCGATCAGCAGAATATCGCAACGATCGAACGGCAGCCGCGGCAGCCATTTCTTGGCCAACTTGAGCAGCTCGCGCTCGTTGGCTTCCATGTTGTCGGCCGGCACGGCGGCGATTTTGGCCGTCTGGTCATAGCCGTTTTCCACGATCGCCAGTCCGGCCAGAATCGGGCAGGTTTCCAGTACGCGGCCGGCGACGCTTTTGACGATCTGAGGAAAGCTGTAATCGAGAATGGCCCGGTGATAGACCTTGGCGCCCTCGTGTTTGCCCAGGCCGATGAGCATCATTTTCATCAGCCCGCTCTCCACCTCGCCGACAAAATCCGTGTGCGGCTTGACGCGGCCGCAGACCAGGACGTGATCGGCTTCGGATGCATGACGGTCGAAATGTACGGGAAAGCCTTCGGCCGTCTGGCAGACGATGATCGTCTCCATGCTGGCCTTGATCGGGCAGCCGCAGTACTCTTCGGTAATGCCGTAGCCCTCAAGGATGGCCCGCTGGCCTTCGGCCGTGCCGCCGCCATGGCTGCCCATGGCGGGCACAATGAACGGCTTGGCGCCGATCGACTGAAAGTACTGCACGGCCGTCTTGATGATGACCTTGATGTTGGCGATTCCGCGGCTGCCGGCGGTGATGGCCACCGTCTGACCCGGTTTGACCTTTTTCTCCAGGCCGAGGCTGGCCAGTTCGCTGCGAACCGTGCCGGGAATGTCGTCGACCCGCGGCGCTTCGAATGTCTGGCGAACGCGGAACATCTGAGGATAGGCGGACATCGGATGGATCCTTCACTTGGGCGGGCAAACGCAGGCAGCGCCCCCTCGTCCAGCTTGCTGTCGCTTCGGGCCGCCGCTCAGCGGAAGTGCGTCGCGGGGGCGGCGTGACGCAATTGCGGGCGTGCCGAGACGCCCGCAGCCGTTCGGCGGCAACGACCTACAAGCCTTGATCTTAGCTGCGGCAGCGGCCGCAGTCTATCGGCCCCAAGCGGTTCAGGGAAATCCCGGCAAAAAGCGCGCTTGGCCTGGGGACGCCCTTTCTGTTACAAGGGGCCCTCGGGGCGACCAATCAGGAGCGATGGATGATGCGGAAGCACGGATGGCTGTAGCGCGGATTGCGGGACTGACAGTGCGCTCGATCGGGTTTGAATTGAATCTGACTTGGCTAGGCGTCGTGCTTACCGCGGCGGGTTGCGGCACGGTGCGTCCCGATGCGAATGTCTCGCCTGCCGCCAACAGCCAACCGCCCGCGGCCGGCCGCTCGCAGAGCGGCCAGGAAACAGGGGAAGCATCGCAAGCCGCCTCCTATTCGCACGCTGCCGGTGCAGAAAGCTACGTCCCTGCGGCGCATGCCACCGTAATCCGTACCCCTTCCGGCCGCATCACCGCCGACTGACGAGTTGGTCAGGTTTAGGGCGGCCCGTAGGGTGGGCATTGCTACCACTTTCAAGCTTGCATTGACGTGCTAGCAGGCCGTTCGTGCGGCGGGGTTTGCAGGATTCATGACAATGGTAACCTTCAAACAGGCAGGCATTTATCGTTTTTGTTCTTGCAGGGAGGAGCCGGTCATGATGTTC
>DASZUP010000354.1:0-4656 GCA_035547635.1 Pirellulales bacterium | reverse complement strand
CACTTCACGCTGGATTCGTCCGCGCCGGCGTTCGAGTTCCACGATCTTCGCCGCCACAGAGGCGCCCGCGGCCTCGGAGTCTTTGAGCCGCGCTTGGGCCGCTTCCAGCCGTTCCCGGACGGCCGTCAACGCTTGGGCGTGTCCCGCCATGCGTTCTTCCGCGGCGCGTTGTTCGGCGTTGAGCCGGGAAACTTGTTCGCTCAATTGCTGGCGGCGGGTTTCCGCGGCGCTCAACTGCGTACGGTGTTCGGCCAGAGCGTCGGCCGCTCGCTGATGCTCAATCGCCAGCGACTGACCCCGCTGCGTCTCCGCTTCCGTCTCTTGCTCCAGCGCGGCCGCCGTTTCCGCCAGCGCGTCGATCTTGCCGGCGAGCTCCGCGATCTGATGTTTCAAGGCCCGCAGTTCGCTGCGCCGCGAGATCAAGCCGGCGGCGCCGTCTCGCGGTCCCACGGAAATCGTGCCGTCCGGGGTCAGCAGTTCGCCTGCGAGCGTGACAAACGTCAAACCGCGGCCCAAGCCCTGGGACAGCGTGCGGGCGTGAGCCAGCGTTTCAACGATCCACGTTCGGCCGAGCAAGCGCTTGACCAGCGGCGCGAAAGTCGCCGCGGAATCGACGAAATGATCGGCTCGGCCGCGCACGCCCGATTGACCTTCCAGGTCGACGGCCTGTTCCCAAGTCGACGAACTATTGCCGGAAAGCCGGATGAATCCGACCCGGCCGGTCAGGCGGCGGGACTCTTCCGCCAGCCAGGAGAACCAATCCTCGTCGGCTTCCGCGATGAAATACTGCGTCCGCTCGCCCAAGGCGACCTCGACGAGCGGCGCCATCTCGACGCCGACGTGGAACAATTCGGCGACGAGTCCGCGGACCTGCCGGAAGGCCGGCTCTTTGCGCATTCTCGTGAGCACTTCCTTGACCCCGGCGCCTAGCCCCTCCTGACGCTGTTCCAACTCCGCCAGCAGCGCAGCGCGTTCGCTCATGCCGCTGTGCCGGAGCCGCAGCGTCCCCAACTCGGCGAGTTGTGCGGCAAGTTGTTCGCGCAGTTCGGCGGCGCGCTGTTTGGCCGCCGTCCACTCGGCCTGCCGTTGTTGGGCCTCGGAACTCAGTTCCTGCTGGCGTTGGCGGAGTTGCTCTTCCTCTTCCGCCAGCGCCGCGCCGGTTCGGTCCAGCTCCGCTCGTTGACGAAGATATTCCTGGGCCGCCGCGCGGGCCGTTTCCACCTGAGAAGCAAGCGCGGCGGCTTCCGTCTCCAGCCCCGCCGCGGCGCGCGTCGCATCGAGGGCGTCGGCGCGACGCACCTCGTACTCTGACCGCAGCGAATCAACCTGCCCCGAAAGTTCCGTCAGACCGGCTTCCGCCTCGGCCAACTGCTGCGCCTCGCCGGCGTATTCCTCTTCCGCCTTGGCGGCCGCGGCCGAGGTCTCTTGCAACTGCTGCTGGAGATCGCCCGCGCGAATGCCGAGCGCCGCCAATTGCCGCCGATACCGGGCCGCTTCCTCCTCGGCGTCGTGCGCTCGGGCGCGCTCGTGATCGACCGTCGATTCGTGCTTGGCGATGCGTTCGCGGTTTTCCGCCAGCTTCGCCTCGCTGCTGCGAATCGCCTCCGCCGCTTCGGCGACGGCATTTTCCAGTTCCAACGCTTGCGCTTCGAACGCCGCCGCCTCGCGGACAGCCGCGGCGCGCTGATCGGCAAGTCGCTGGAGTTCCTGCTCGAGCGCGGCCAATTGTTCGCTCAGCCGGCGCCAGTCCGCCTGGCCGACCTGCGTCCGCAGCTCCTGCAGCCGGTCGGCGTGTTCCTTGTAACGCCGCGCCTTAGAGGCTTGCATCCGCACGCTGCGCAAGCGGTTCTCCACCTCGTCGACGATGTCCGACAGGCGAAGCAGGTTTTGCTCAACGCGTTCCAGACGCCGCAGCGTTTCAATCTTCTTGGCCTTGAAGCGGCTGATGCCGGCGGCCTCTTCAAACAGCGCTCGCCGGTCGCGCGGCGAGGCTTGCAGCATCATGTCGACCTTGCCCTGCTCGATGATGCTGTAGGCTTCCGAACCCACGCCGGTGCCCGTGAGCAGATCGCGGATGTCGCGCAGACGGCAGGGCTGGCGGTTGATCAGATACTCGCCTTCGCCGCTGCGGTAGACGCGGCGGGTGATCTGCACCTCGGCGGCGTCGATTTCCAGGCGCCCAGCCGAGTTGTCGAGCATTAACGAGGCCTCGGCCGCGTTGACGCCCTGGCGGCTGCCCGAGCCGTTGAAGATGACGTCGGCCATCTCCTTGCCGCGCAAACTCCGCACGCTTTGCTCGCCGAGCACCCATTTGATGGCGTCGACGACGTTCGATTTGCCCGATCCGTTGGGCCCCACGACCGCCGTAATTCCGCGTACAAATTCGAATCGGGTCTTGTCGGCAAAGCTTTTGAAGCCGGCAAGTTCCAGGGCCTTCAGCATGTCGAAACGGGCGGTGAAAAAGGAGGGGGGAAATCCCGAGCTCAGTCGCGTCCCGTTATTTTATCCAAAAGAGACCGCTTCGGCGGCTCCTTTTCTGTGTGGCGGCGGTTTTTTCGCCCATTGCTGTCGGATTTCGCCACTCGGCTCGAAAACAGGCCCGGCAGCGGATTGGCGACGACAAAGTCCTTGCCTGAATCTTCCTCTTCCGGGTCGTCGCTCGGCAGGCGGTCGTAGGTTCGCCCCCCCTGAGGCAGGGCGTCAACTTCGAAGCGGCTTTCCAGGGCTTTTTGCGCCTTGGCTTGCTGCAGCGCCTGGAACACGTCGGGGTAGCTGCCGCCCAGGTCGACGGTGCTGCGGATGATTTCATCCAGTCCCGTCGAAACGATTCGTTTCTGGTCCTGTTCGCCGACCCCGAAGCGGCTGATCGTCACTTCGTTGCCGTCACGGCACACAATCTGGATATGTTTTCCGGCGTCGAGCACGAACGGCGGCTTGAGGTGCTGGCGGGGGCCGAACAACACCACTTCGGCCCGATAGCTGCGCGTGACGTGGACCATCGGCGGTCCTTTGGACTCGATGAGGTGATAGCTGAACTTATCGTTCAGGTTTTCGCCTTCGACCAATGCGTCGCGCGAGTTCATGGCCCACAAGGCGCGGAAGGCGCCGTAACGGCTTTCGGCGCTCGTCACGTCCAACATCTCGCGGAGCACGGTGCGAGCTTCGTAATCATTCATCGCGCTTAAGGCGGTCAGGGCGTAAGCGCGGAAGGCGCGTTCCTTCTTCGCCGCTTCGGCCAGCGGCGCCACCGCGTCGGTCTCATCCAGATAGGCCAGGGCTTCGGCCGAGTAAAAGCGGACTTCCTCGTCGCCGGATTTCACGCCTTTGGCCAGCGCTTTCACGCCTTCCTTGCCGATCGCTTCCAACCGCAGCGCCGCGTTGGCCGAAGTGATCGGGTCGAGCAGTTGCCGTTCCAGCAACGCCAGTCGAGACAAACGTTGAGCGGGGCTTTCGCGCAGCGGCACCGAACGCACGACTCGCACGTATCGTTCCACATTGTCTTTGTAGCGGGGATGCACCGCCAGTTCGACGAACTTGTCGTTTTGAGGCGTGGCGACGCCTTGCTTCACGCCGGACACGTAGCGGTAGAATCGGGAGTTGATGGCATTGCCCAACTGCGTGCTGGCCATCACGTTCTTGTATTCGGGCCGCAGCACCATGCCCAGCTTTCGCGACTCGAGGCAGACGCCGCCGCCCAGGATCCGGCCGCGCGTCAGCCTGGTGCGGTCTTCTTCGCCATCGGCCGCCGGATCGACCAGAATGGCGCCTTCGGACAGGGCCAGCGCCTTGCCTTCGCGAATTTGCTCGTGAAAGTCGACGGTCATTTCCTTCAGCCGGCTTTCCAGCAGCCAGCCGCCGCGCAGGCTGGTGCACTCGCTTTGCGCCAGCACCCGCACCTCAACGTCGAACGGATCTCCCTTCTGGATTCCAGGCCGCATGTAAGCGCGGACCAGGACGATTTCCGTATCCGCCGAACTGAGCACCTGGTGCGGATTCTGCACGCCACGCTTCTTCATTTCGTCCAGCAGCGCGGCCTGTTGTGCCGACGGCGGCGCATCACTGCCCGTTCTTTCCAGCCCCGTCACCAGCCCGATCGCCTGGACCTGAAACGAGTTCAGTCCCACCGGAACGGCCACGTCGCCGGCCAGTCGCGTGTCGGAGCCGGGCGTCGTTTCTTCCGGGCTTTGCGAGCGGAAGATCGACGTTCCAGAACAACCGGGCAGGATGCTGAACCCGCTGAAGATCAAGCCGCCGATCGAAAATTTGATAAACGTACGTCGATCAAAATTCTCGGCTTCGACTTCCAGCCACGTCCGGTTTGGCTTCATGCCTATGACGCTCCGTACAAAGGCTCGCTCAGCCCGCTCGCGCCATCGCTCCGCGCAATCCCTGCGCAAAAACGCCGACGCGCTGCCGCAAGGGCTGCCGTCACGAGAAAGATTTGAAGAAAGAAAGGTAGACGCGGCGGACAATAGGGATTGTTCACGCGCGGGTCAAGGCCAGTTGCCGGCAACGCGAAACGCCGAAGCGCGTCAGCGCAGCTCGCCGAGCTTCGTTCAGGCTTCCACGAGCGCAAAAAGTGAGACATTACAGAGCACGAGAGGTCTCAAAGGCTATCAGCCGTTTCCTGCTTTCGGGCAAGATAAAACGCTGCTT